>DATCYX010000445.1:0-7935 GCA_036526235.1 Anaerolineales bacterium
ACTTAGAAGAAAAAGCACAGGAACGTGGTGTCACTCTCTGCCAGAACGAAGCGGTCAGCTCATTTCGAATCGAGGATGAGGGTATCAGGGTCACTACCACGCAAGGGCATTACTTCGCCAAGGCAATGGTCGCCGCGGATGGATCGAAGGGTATCGTCCGCCAGACGTTAAACCGCGGCCAGCGCCGAAAACGGATTGCTCGCTTGATGGAAGAGCTCTACTCCGCCCGCGAAGAGGCCTCGCTTTTCACGGAACGTTACGCCCTGTTCGATTTCACCCCGGTGGGCGTGGGTCTGCAAGGCTATTGCTGGGATTTCCCCTCTCGGGTAAATGAAAAACCCATGTTTAACCGGGGAGTGTACGATGCGCGCCTCGCTCCCAACCGGCCACGCGCCCATCTTCCTGAGCTCTTAAGCCGATTTGTAGACGACCGTGACGAGGGGGTGCCAGATGGTGAAACAGTAGGCCATCCCATCCACTGGTTCAGCCCGCGTAATCGTTTTTCCTGGCCGCGCTTGCTATTGGTGGGTGACGCGGCTGGTGTCGATCCGCTGTTTGGCGAGGGGATTGCCCCAGCGTTAGCCTACGGACAGGTGGCAGCCCAGGCCGTGGAGCGAGCTTTTCGCACAGGCGATTTCTCTTTCAGCGATTATCGCATGCGAGTGCTGACGTCGCCGGTTGGGCGTTACTTGTTGTTACGCTGGTTAGTCGCCGAGTGGGGCTACCGACTGAGCGGGCATGCCTGGTACATGCGCTTGCTGTGGAGGTTGGGTGATATTCTGGCGCGCCTATGGCCCCAGCCAACTCCACTTTACTGAGAAAGGTGCAAACCGGCTGTTTGCGAGTTGCCGTGGTCAAAGCCAGATATTGGGGGAGGGCAATCGCATTTGGGCGATTTCCCACCACTGAGGAGAGAAAATGGGGTGTTTTGATGGGGGCATACCCCCTCCAAAACACCCCAAACACTCTTTTGCGGGATTGCGCATGCCCCTCAGGGCATATGCAATTGCCCTGGACAGGTGATAGAGAACTTGCCCAAATGATCTTAACAGGGTAGATCGGCAACCCATGATCCCATATGCAAACATCCTTCTCAAAAGAGGGTGAATAAATTGAGTTATAATGCTAATCCGAGGAAGTACATGCCGCCTATTTATCCGTTTACAGCTATTGTTGCCCAGGAGCGCATGCGGCGTGCCCTGGTGCTGAACGCGGTCGACCCGCGCATCGGTGGTGTGCTGATTCGCGGAGAGCGCGGCACTGCCAAGTCAACTGCGGCGCGTGCCTTAGCAGCCTTGCTCCCCAGGGTTGCAGTTGTCACCGATTGCCGTTTTGGATGTGACCCTGATCGCCCGACCACCTGGTGCACTGAGTGTCGTGAGCGAGTCGCCGTTGGCGAAGCGCTACCTGTAGAACTGCGCACCACCCCATTTATCAACCTGCCAGTCTCCGCCACGGAAGACCGAGTCGTAGGCACCCTGGATATTGAAAAAGCCATCCAGAAAGGCGAGCGCCAATTTGAGCCTGGCGTGCTGGCTTCTGCCAACCGCGGCTTGCTCTACATCGACGAAGTAAACCTGCTGGACGACCATGTGGTAGACGTGTTGCTCGACTCGGCTGCTATGGGTATGAATATTGTCGAGCGCGAAGGCATCTCTTTCACCCACCCGGCTCGCTTTATCTTGGTTGGGACGATGAACCCAGAGGAAGGCGACCTGCGCCCGCAATTGCTGGATCGCTTTGCCCTGTCTGTGGATATCCGTGGTGTACGCGACGCGCGCGAGCGCGTCCTGATCATGGAGCGCAATCTTGCCTTCGAATCCGATCCAGATCGCTTCCGCGAGCAGTGGCTGCTAAAAGAAGACGAGCTATCCCACAAGATTGAGCAGGCGCGCACACTAGTAGATCAGGTGACTTACTCGAAGCGCGACTTGCTTTCCATCGCCGCATTGAGCGCCTCGCTCAACGTGGAAGGGCACCGTGCCGACCTGGTGATCTTGAAAGCTGCCCGAGCGCACGCTGCTTTTGAAGGGCGAAAATCCATTACCGACCGCGACATCGCCCTGGCAGCAGAGCTGGCGCTGCCGCACCGAATTAAGCGAGGTCCATTCCACCAGGCTGAGGTCAGCATAGAGGATCTCGAGGAGCGCATTGAACAACTGCAAGGCGCGTCAGCCAGCCCCGGCGAACCGGAGATGGTCCCCGATGAACGCCAGCAGGAAAGCCTCGAAAAAAAAAAGTAACGACGGAGGTGATGGAGGACGAATCTAAGCAAACTCCCTCGCAACCGTCGCCGCAACAGGTCTTCGATACAGGTAGTGCTAACTGGTGGGATGGTGGCGAGAAAGTTAAAATCGGCCCGGTCTTCACCCCCCGCAAAATTGAGAATCCATTAGATAAAATGTCGCGCCGCCAGGGTGGGCGCCGCTCGCGCACGCGCACCGACCGCAAACGCGGGCGCTACATCCAGGCGCGTCCCTCCCCAGGAAAAGCCGACGACTTGGCCTTCGATGCCACCTTGCGCGCCGCTGCACCATTCCAGAAACAGCGGGGTGAGATGCGCAAACGAGTGGCGTTTGCCATCCGCTCCGATGACTACCAAAAGAAAGTGCGCGTCAAGAAAGCTGCCAACCTGGTGCTCTTCGTGGTAGATGCTTCCTGGTCCATGGCAGTAGCCGAGCGCATGTCTGCCACCAAGGGGGCCATCCTCTCCCTGTTAACCGACGCCTATCAGCGGCGTGATCGCGTGGGATTAGCGGTCTTCCAGAAAGATCGTTCCATCCTGGTACTGCCCCCCACCAACTCCGTCCAGCTTGCCCAGCGCGCCCTGGCCGATATCCCCGTGGGCGGTAAGACCCCGCTCTCCGCGGGCCTGTTCCTGGCTCATCAGGTCATCCAGAGAGAACGGCTGGCCCACCCCGATGTAATGCCCCTGATCATCCTGCTCACCGATGGGGCTGGCAACGTGTCCATGAGCCATCTCCCACCCCAGGAAGAATCTCACCGTATTGCCGAACAGATCGCTGACGACGACATTCGCTGCGTGGTGATCAACATGGAACACGCCGCATTCGACCAGGGATTAGCCCAAACGCTTGCCGAACATCTCAAAGCACCTTGCTACACCCTAAGTGAGCTGAAAGCTGAGGTGCTGTACCAGAAGGTGAGAGAGGAAATGGCGGGTTAGGTCCCCGGAGATTTGCAAATACATCATCAGGAAATTCGGAATGCATGAACGATGAAAACCATGATCAGGGTAACAAAATCCTGGATTCCTGGTTTCCTGACAGCAATCCTTCTCTCAGCAGGAGCTCTATCGGCTTGCGCCAGTCGCAATCCTGGACTGTCCACGGTTGCTAACACCCCGTCGCACACGATGGAGCAACCCGCACCAACCACGCCGGTAGGAGGAGCATCCCTCGATCTCACCCCTGCCTCCACGGCTGATGCCACACCCTCGCTGACACCCCAGCCTGTCCCTAAAACCCGCTACACCCTGACTGCTGTATTAAACTACGCTGCGCACCTGCTTGTTGTTGATGAGCGCATCGATTACACCAACGCCTCGCCTGACACGCTAAACGAGCTGCTTCTGGTGGTGGAGCCACTCCACTACCCGGGCACCTTCAACCTCAAGAACATCGCCTGGGAAGATGGCACGCCCGTGGAAGATTTCAGACGCGACGGCAGCCTGCTGCGCCTGCCGCTGCGCGCCCCCCTGGCACCGGGCGACCGCCTGGCGCTTTCGCTCAACTACGAGCTAACCCTCCCCTCCCCCACGCCCTCCTCCGAGGTGCGGCCTATCCCCTTCGGTTACACCGTCCGCCAGACAAACCTGGTGGACTGGTATCCATTCATCCCCCCATACAAGGCGGGAGAGGGCTGGCTGGCACATCCGGCGGGATTCTTTGGCGAGCACACGGCTTATGAGATCGCCGAGTTCGATGTCAGCCTCATGCTGGTCGATGCGCGCAGCGACCTGGTAGTGGCAGCCTCGGCCCCTGCCCAGATGGAAGGGGATTGGTACCGCTACAGTTTTGCAGATGCACGCAATTTTGCCATATCTGTTAGCCCGGAGTACCAGGTGTACACCACCACAGTCGGCTCGACCACGGTGCTCAGCTACGCCTTCGCCTTTCACGAGCAGGCTGGCCGGGCAGTCCTGCAGACCACCGCCGAAGCGCTGGAACTGTACAACCGGCTCTTTGGACCCTACCCGCGCTCCCAGATCAGCGCCGTGGAGGCCGATTTCCTGGACGGCATGGAATATGATGGCATGTATTTCCTCAGCAATGGCTTCTACAACATCTACCAGGGAACCCCGGGCGAATACCTGGTGGCCATTGCCGCCCATGAGACCGCCCACCAATGGTTCTACGCCAGGGTGGCCAACGACCAGGCCTTGGAACCCTGGCTGGACGAGGCCCTGTGCACCTACAGCGAACGCCTGTATTATGAAAATGTACACCCCGACGCGCTGGCTTGGTGGTGGGAATACCGCATCAATTACTACGAACCACAGGGATTCGTGGACGGTAGCATTTACAACCCCCTCGGTTATCGCGCCTACCGCGATGCGGTTTATCTAAACGGAGCGCTCTTCCTGGAAGATCTGCGCCAGCAGGTGGGCGACCAGGCTTTCTTCGCTTTCCTTCAGGATTATGTAGCGCAGATGTCAGGCAGAATTGCCACCGGTGACGATTTCTTCGATATCCTAAAGGCGCACACCGACGCCGATCTATCTCCCCTGTTCAAAACCTATTTCGAGTTTAGCTCGTAGTAGTTGAAGACAGTCTACCACTACGTTGTCACCCCAACACGTGTGAAGCACAGCTCTATACCCCTCAGAGGGCGGTTTCTCGATGATCTGACCGCTCTTAGGTCAGTCACTCCGCCCACACAACCTAATATCCATTCGGATTCCCCGACTGCCACCTCCAAACGTCTGCGCACATCTCGTCCAGATCAAGCCCGGCGCGCCAATCCAACTCCCGGTTAGCTTTGGCTGGGTCAGCGTAGGTCAAGGCTATATCGCCTGGACGGCGTTCCACGATCTGATAGGGGATCTTCCGCCCGCTGGCGCGCTCGAAGGACGCCACCACTTCCAGCACGCTGTAGCCGCGCCCCGTGCCCAGGTTATAGGCCACCAGGCCCGGCTTCTGGCGCAGCTTCTCAAGGGCTTTGATATGCCCAATAGCCAGGTCCACCACGTGGATGTAATCGCGCACACCGGTGCCATCTGGGGTGGGATAATCCCCGCCGAAGACCGATAGCTGGCGCAACCGACCCACCGCTACCTGGGCAATATAGGGCATCAGGTTGTTGGGGATGTCGTTGGGGTCTTCGCCGATGCGCCCGGAAGGATGCGCCCCAACTGGGTTGAAATAGCGCAGAAGTGCCGTATTCCAGCTCGGATCGGCTTTGTACATGTCGCGCAGGATATCCTCGATGATCAACTTGGTGCGCCCGTAGGGGTTGGTCGCCGAGAGAGGGAAATCTTCCGTGATGGGCACCTTATGCGGATCGCCGTACACTGTGCAGGACGAGCTAAAGACAATATCCTTGACCGCGTGTTGCTCCATGACCTTAAGCAACACCAGCGTACCGGTGACATTATTATGATAATAGCTCCATGGCTTAGCCACCGATTCACCCACCGCTTTGAAGCCCGCAAAATGCAAGACTGCTTCCACTGGATTTTGACGAAAAACGGCATCCAGCGCAGCCTCGTCGAGCAAATCCACCTGGTGAAATTCCAACCGCTTGCCAGCGATCTCCTTCACCCGGCGCAGAGCCTCTTCTTTGCTGTTGGACAGATTATCCACCACCACCACTTCATAGCCCGCCTGAAGCAGCTCAACGCAGGTATGGCTGCCGATGTAGCCGGCTCCGCCGGTGACAAGGACTCTCATCATACTCCTCCTGATTAAGGGATTTATCCGCCGGACAAAAAGAATTTGACCGCTGCCAGCGCAGCAAAAAGCAGGCCCACCCCCAGCCCTGCCGCTACCCAAGCACCCGGCTCGCGCCGGTCGGAGAGCTTCAGCGCGCCCATTTCCGCTTCAACCTGCAGAAGCGGCCCGCCAAACAGTGCAAACAGGGTGCCACCGACCAACCCGCCGACATGTCCCCAGTTATCGATACCTGGCGAGAGTCCGATGAACAGGTTGATGCCCGCCACGACCAGAATATTGACCAGGGCACGCTGAGCGATACGCCCAAACAGGCTGCGATTATGATACAGGAAAGCCCCTTGCGCGCCGATGAGGCCAAAAACTGCGGTCGACGCTCCCAAGGAGTACTCTGGAGAGAGCAGGAAGGAGGCCACATTCCCGGCAAAGCCACTTAGCAGGTACAAAGCCAGATAGCGAAGATGCCCAAAATGGCGCTCCAGCTCTGGCCCCAGAGCGTACAAAGCATACATATTAAAACCAATGTGCAGCAGGGAGCTGGTGGAATGCAGGAACATTGGGGTGAACAAGCGCCAAAGCTCGCCCTGCAAAATGGCGTCGTTAGCTTTCAAGCCCAACGCTGCCGGATAATCTAGCCCACCCAAGAAGAACTTGCTCCCCAACTGCAACAGATAGACCAGGATGGTAAAACCCATAAAAGCATACGTGACATAGGGCTTGGTGGGAGGCATCTTAACCACTACATATCGCTGCCCGCCTGCAGTGGCTGGCGCAGTTTCCTGACCTGGCTGATTGTCGGGACCAGGTGCAGGTGTGTTTGCGTCTTGCAGGTTCACAGGTTCACCATCCGGGGGAGGACGCGGTGGTGCTCAGCCTTGATGATCGCCAAGATAGTATCCACCGTTTCGTCCAGTTGGTTCTGGGCGTTAACCACCACATAGTCAAACTCAGCCAGACGTCCCATCTCCGAGCGCGCCGTGGCGATGCGCAGCTTGAGCCCCTCGGGCGATTCGGTCATGCGCGCCTCCAGGCGTGTGATCAACTCCTCCTCGCTGCTGGTAGTCAGGAAGATGAGCACCGCCTCCGGAGCCAGCTTGCGCACGGTTGCAGCCCCCTGCACGTCCAGGCGCATGACCACGTCCTGATTGCTGGCCAGCGCACGGCGGACCTGCTCCTTGGGCACACCTTTATAGTCCTTGTAGACCAGGGCATATTCCATAAGTTCGCCTCGCTCGATCATCCCAGCAAACTCATCCTTTGAAAAGAAGAAATAGTCCACACCGTGCACTTCGTTTGGGCGCGGCGGGCGCGTCGTGGCAGTTACGACAAAATAGAATGGCAGCTCGCGCTGCTTCATGTGCTCTATGACCGTGTCCTTGCCTGCCCCTGAAGGGCCAGAGATCACAATCAAGAGGGGTTGATCCTGGTGTGAATTAAATATATTTCGCTCAGTCATACAATTTGTTCAGGTTTTCCCTAACCTCGCTTCCCTGATTTAAAACTCGTGGGAGTTTCTTCCCTGGATACCAATTTATCTCGACACCTGATTATAATAGGATTTACGCGATTGAATAAGAAAGCGCCTGTCTGGCCGCGTAACTTTTGTATAATTCAAATAAAGACATTGATAATGGAGGTACGGCATGCCGTTTTATCAATATCATTGCCTGAACTGCCGCAGGCGATTTGATACCTTTATGAGCTATAGCGAATACGGAACCAAGTCGGTGCACTGCCCAAACTGCAACAGCGACCAGGTGCGCCGGCGCATCGGGCGCGTGCGCGTCGCCCGCTCTGAGGAGAGTCGCATGGAAGACCTGGCTGATCCGGGCAACCTGGCTGGCCTGGAAGATGATCCTAAAGCCCTGGGGCGCATGATGCGCAAAATGAGCCGCGAGATGGGCGAGGATATGGGCCCCGAATTTGATGATGTGATTGACCGCCTGGAGTCTGGGCAATCCCCAGAAGAAATCGAAAAAGCCATACCAGACTTAGGCGGAGAGGGCGGCGGGGCGGGCGGTCT
>DATCYX010000446.1:0-3754 GCA_036526235.1 Anaerolineales bacterium
TGCCGGAGGCTTACGTGTTGTATCACGGACCGGCAGAAGAAACCGCCCTGCGCCGCTTGTTAAATGCCTGGAGCTGGGTGGCTGGCTCGGTAGGTGAGATGTACCCTCTATTAGCGATTGGATTGGAGGACGAAAGTCGGAAAAAGCTGGATGTTCTGGCTGCGAGTTTTGATCTTGGCGAGACAGTGCGTTCCCTGCCGGCGATGCCTCCTAAAGACTTGGGGCTCATATACCAGCGCTGTGTCGCTGTCTTACATCCCGGCGATGACTCTCCTTGGGGCGGGCCGGTGCGTTTGGCTCTGGCGAGCGGGAAGCCGGTTGTGTCTCAAGTGAGCGAGCACATGGACGCGCTGGTCGGCCCAGCGGCTTACCTTGTGAAGGATGGTGAGGCGCGTGCCCTGGGGGCGGCTTTAATCACTGTGCTGGTAGAAGAAGAGATTGCGGAGCGGCTATCCCAGCTGGGACGCCAGCGGGCTGAGGCCTGGTCGCTGGAGACTTTTTCCCAGGGGCTGTTGGCGGCATATCAGGATATGCTTAGCAAGCAAAACAAATAACCCCACAATGAGAAATTGTGGGGTTTTTTCATGTATTGTATTTTATTTGCTTCGCATTAAGCGGGATGCGAAGAACGCCAGCCCGGCACCTGCTAATAGGAACAGTCCACCAATGATGCCCAATATAGGCGATCTGCCGCTGCCGGTTGGAGTGGGCGCCTCGGCGATAGTCTCTGTATTGGCTTGCGCTCCAAAATCCAAGAAGGTCTCATCACCTGCGTTCAGGCGCATGGCGTAATTGGTCACGGTGGTGGGGTTGTAGCCCTCTGGTATTGCGACCGAGATTGAAAATTCTCCTTCGGGCAGTTCCTCGAAGCAGTAGGGTTCCAGCCCGCTGGGTGTCTGGACGGTCTCTGCGACGCTCCCAGAGCGATTGTTCACGCTGATGGCGCCACCCGGGATAAATGGCTCTTCCTCCTGGCGGATAGAGTCGCCATTGATGTCGTCATAGAGAATGACACACAGGTTCGCCAGTCCGGGCTGTGGTGAGGGGGTGGGCAAGAGTGGTGTGACGGTGGGGCTGGGGCCCGGGGAGGGTGAAGGCTGGGATGGGCCGCCCAGACCGAGTAGCAGTTCTTGCCCGACAACAATATTATCCCCGGTGAGATTGTTCAACCCGCGCAGCTCGTCCACCGTGATCCCGGAGATGAGGGAGATGCGTAACAAGGTATCACCCTCCTGGACAAAGTAGACGATGCGCCCGTCCGGGCCAGGTGTGGGGGTGGGGAAGGGGGTTAGCTGCAGGTTTGGCGCTGCCAGGGCCGGCGCGCCCAGGCCAACCAGGACGATTAACAGACCTAGAAGGTAGAGACTGGCGTAGATGTGTCTCCGGTTCATAAAGAGATTATAACGGAAATTATCACCGGAGTATGCCTGTATTAGGGTAGTTGCCTATGAACTATTTGAGTTTTTCACTCGCCTGACGGATGCGCTCTAGAATCTCGTCAGCCTCGTCTTGATTTGCAATGTGGACTCGCCCGTCGCGGTCCACATGGGTGGGTATGAACTCGTAGCCATCGTAGCGAGTGCCAATGAAGCGCACCAGCAGAATCACACCTTGCTGGTGGTCGCGCGGCCATTGGTCGAAGACGAAATTTCCCAGCCCGTAAAAGACCTGCACGCCATCGATTTGCTGCACTGCCTGTACGACGTGGGTGTGGTTGCCGACCACCAGGTCAGCGCCCGCTTCAACCGCCTGTTGGGCCAGCCCGCGCTGCGACCAGTTCGGTGTGGGAACGTCCTCCGGCCCCCAGTGGGGCATGGCAATGACCACATCTGAGACTTGGCGGGCAGCGGCAATTGCGCTGCGCAGGTTATCCTCATTGAGGACGGCGATGCCCGGTCGTTCGTCGGTGGCAAAGGCCATTGGCTCGATCTGTCCCAGCGACACGAAACCAAAGCGCACGCCGTTGAGTGTCACTACCACCGGCTGCATGGCCTCGGTGTGATTTGCCCCGGCACCTATCGGCTGGATACCCACCCGACGCAGGTTGTCCAACGTGTCAAAAAAGGCGCGGTCACCGCAGTTGGTCAGGCCGCAGTTTTTAATGTGATTGGTAGCCACGCTCATCAGGTCGAAACCAGCACGACCTAAGGCGTCGGCGTTTTCGGGGTTGCCCACCAAAACATAGGTCGATTTGCAGCCGGTATGCGGCGGGTAGTCGCTCATGGTGGCATTGAGCGTGCCGATCGCTAGGTCTGCTTTGGTGATGACCTCTCGAACCTCATCGTAGGGGTAGTCTGGGTCTCCGGAAGCATCGATGGCAGCTTGAACGCAGCGCGCTGGCACGATCACGCCGGTAAAGAGCAGCGTTGTTGTGGGTGGTGGAGTGGGGCTGCGGGGTGCCTGGGTTGGAGTGGGAGAGGGAGAAGGAGAAGGGGTGTTCGTGGACGGAAGAGAGGTTGAGAGGATAGGGGCTAAGGGAGTAAGGGATAAGGGAGGAGGGGATGAGGATGTGGGGGTGGAATTCGCCGTTAATGGGTCTCCAGTCGAAGGGATGCTCGCTTGCTGGGACTGACAGGCTGATAGCAGAAATACTGTGAGAAGGAAGAGGGCGGCCAATCGAGGCATGCTGCGAGTTATACCATTTCTAATGCCACAAGAATTTCAGCACGCACCTCGTTATCTGCTTCGCTTTGCAAGGCAGACTGTAGCCCCAGGCGGGCTTCTTTGCCGCCGATTTGTCCCAGCGCCCAGGCGGCGTGGATGCGCACCAGGGGTTCTGCGTCGCCTTCCAGGGCTTGGATTAGGGGGGAGATGGCGTCAGGATGATGTGTGTTGCCCAGAGCAACCGCTACATTGCGCAGGTAGCCGCGTCGTTTGGCGCGTTTTACCGGGTTATCCTTAAACTTTCGGTTGAACTCCTGGGGGTTGAGAGCCAGCTCGGGGATCAAGTCCGGGTCCGGCACGCCCGGGCGTGGTCTAAAGTCCGAGTCGCCTTCAGGATCAGCGAAGCGCTGGTTCCACGGACAAACCTGCTGGCAGATATCGCAACCAAAGACCCAATTGCCCATTTGGGGGCGCAAGTCAAGCGGGATAACGCCTTTTAGCTCGATGGTCAGGTACGAGATGCAGCGGGTAGCATCCAAGGTGCGATCGGGCAAAATGCAGGCGGTTGGACAGGCTTCGATACAGCGCGTGCACGAGCCGCAATAATCCGGCAGGAAGGGCGGATCGGGCTCCAGCTCGATCCCCAGGAGGATCTCTGCCAGAAAGAAATACGATCCCAGGCTGGGTGCGATCAGGCAGGTGTTTTTGCCGATCCACCCCAGACCGGCGCGTTGTGCCAGGTCGCGCTCCAGGATGGGGCCGGTGTCGGTGTACCAGCGGTTTGGAAACGGGCCTCCCATCTGCGTCTCGATGAAGGCCACCAGGGAGCGCATGCGCGTCGCCAGTACGTTGTGATAATCGTCGCCCCAGGCGTAAGATGCGACACGGCCGGCGTTTTGCTGGTATCCCCCACCCCCTACCCCCTTCCCCATAACCTTGGGGAGGGGGAAAGAAGTCCGCTGGTCAAGGGCAGCGACGCTGCCCTTGACCAGCGGGATATCAATTTGCTCTTTTCCCCCTGGGAACGGGTGGGTGGGGGCTGGATAACGTATGCCCAGCACCAGAATTGAGCGGCATTCAGGCAGGATCTGGCGCGGGTCGCGGCGGCGCTGGCGGGCACTCTCGCTTGCCAGGTAGCCCATCTCGCCGT
>DATCYX010000447.1:0-3540 GCA_036526235.1 Anaerolineales bacterium
CAATTAGCCTATCACATGGGATTTCAACAGGTCATCCTGATCGGTGTGGATCACAGCTTTACCACTCAGGGCAAGCCCAACACCACCATCACCTCGCAGGGCGACGACCCCGACCACTTCCACGCCGGTTACTTCGGCAAAGGTTTTCGCTGGCAGCTCCCTGACCTGGAGACCTCTGAGCGCGCCTACAACATGGCCCGCCAGGCGTACGAGGTAGATGGGCGGGAGGTGCTGGACGCCACGGTGGGAGGGAAGTTGACCGTGTTTCCCAAAGTAGATTACAATTCGCTTTTGGCGTAAAGTCCCGCTGGCTACTAGAAATTAGCCTTTTAACCCTTCATGAATACTTCCCCGAATATCTTGTCTACTCCTTCCTCCTCATCCAAACGACGGTCTACCCTGCCATGGTTAATCGCAGTATCCCTCTTAGCTCTTGGCCTCGGGCTACGCCTATACGACCTGACTGACCAGCCGATCGACTTTCACGCCACGCGCCAGCTACGCGGGGCGCTCATCGCCCGCGGCATGTACTACCAGATGCTGCCGGAGGCCGACGAAAGCACCCGAAGCCAGGCTATCGCCTTTGGAACCTCTACCGGTCAGTATGAGCCTTCCATCCTGGAATACGTGGTTGCCCGTACCTACTTGCTCCTGGGTCAGGAAACCCTATGGGTATCGCGGGTTTTCACCTCCCTGTTTTGGATCATTAGCGGGGCGGCGCTCTTTTCCCTGGCATGGCGAGCCGCTTCGCCAGGGGCAGCGCTAGCCGTGCTGGCTTATTATCTCATCTTGCCCTTCGCCGTGCAGGCCAGCCGTTCCTTCCAGCCTGATCCCGTGATGGTCATGTGGATCGTGCTGAGCATCTTCGCTCTCTACCGCTGGTCTGAGCATAAAGGTGTGGGAGGTGCAGGCTGGAAGTGGGCGATCCTGGCGGGTATTTTCGGGGGGGTCGGCGTGCTGACCAAGGTCGTTGCGGCTTATATTGTGGGAGGTGCGGCGGTTGCTATGGTGCTCTACTCACTTGGAATGCGCCGCTCCTGGCGCAACCTGCAGGTATGGGTCATGGCAATCTTGATGATCACCCCAACGCTCTTATACTACGCCAGCCGCCAGGGACGCGCCTCCAACTATATTGAGAGTTGGACCATCTCTCTTTCCCACCTCCTGCTGGAACCATCGTTCTATGTGCGCTGGCTCAGTATGGTTCAAAATCTGATGGGGCTGGCTGTCTTGGTGCTGAGCCTGGCTGGTGTGTTAATCGCTGCACCGCGCCTGCGCGCCCTGCTACTGGGGTTGTGGATCGGGTATGGATTGTATGGCCTTTTCTTGCCCTACCAGATGTACACCCACAACTACTACCACCTGCAGCTGGTGCCGATCGTCGCTCTTGGGCTGGCTCCTGTAGCAGGTACTCTCAGTGAAAAGCTTGCTCAGCAGCCGCGGCTTTACCAGGTGCTTTTTATCGGGATTGCCCTGGTTGGAATCGCTTTCCCATCCTGGGTATCGGTGGCTGAGCTCAAGCGCGAGGATTTTCGAGGTGAGTCAGCCTACTGGCAGCAGATCGCCTCCTACCTGCCCACCGATGGCAAGATCATTGCCCTCACCCAGGACTACGGCTATCGCCTGATGTACTATGGCTGGCGCAAAGTAGCTCTGTGGCCCATACGCGGCGAGCGAGCGCTTTCCAGCCTGCGCGGCAGCGATAAGGAATTCGAGGAGTTTTTCGCAAAGCGCACTGAAGGGAAAGATTACTTCCTCATTACTTCCTTCAACCAGCTCAACGATCAACCCGATCTCAAGCAGACCCTGCGAGAACGTTATCCCCTCATCGCTGAAGGCAGTGGTTATCTGATCTACGATCTGGCTAACCCATTGCCCTGATCAGCAATAGTTTTGAGGCTGTAGGTGGAATGTTGGAATCGCCTTCGATATATCAACTTTCTACCTCCCACACCTCAGCCCCACATGACACTCGTTTCAATCATCACCCCTTCTTTTAATCAAGCGGCTTTCCTCGAGGAGTGTATCCAGTCGGTGCTGGGACAGGACTACACCCCTTTAGAGTACCTGGTGGTGGATGGTGGCTCTACCGATGGCAGCCTGGACATCATCCGTAGGTATTCTGACCGCCTGGCCTGGTGGGTCTCGGAGAGTGATGCTGGTCAGGCAGACGCCATCAATAAAGGTCTGCAGCGTGCCAAGGGGGAGATCGTGGCTTGGCTGAACTCCGACGATTATTACCTGCCTGGGGCGATAGCACAAGCGGTCGCAGCTTTACAGCGCTACCCGGAGGCGGGCCTGGTCTTTGGCGATGCCATCACCATTGATCCCCAGGGGCGTCAGCTCAACCAGTTGCAATTCGGGGATTGGGGCTTGGAAGAGCTGATGGGCTTCCGCATCATCTGCCAACCAGCGGTGTTCATGCGCCGCGATGCTGTGGTACGGGCTGGCTATCTTGATCTCAACTACCACTATCTGCTCGACCACCATTTATGGATACGCATCGCCCGCCTGGCGCCCATCCGCCACGTGCCGCAGACCTGGGCAGCGGCGCGCCACCATCCGGGCGCCAAGAATGTCGCCCAGGCACAGGGATTCAGCCAGGAAGCCCTGCGCCTGCTGGCGTGGATAGATACGCAGCCCGACCTGGTTACCCACATGGCTGCCAGGCGCCGCACCATCGAGGCGGGTGCCTATCGCCTGAGCGCCCGCTACTTGTTGGACGGGGACAAACCCGGCCCAGCGCTGCTGGCTTACGGGCGCGCCCTGATACGTAACCCGCGCTTTGCCCTGCAACACTGGCACCGTATGATCTACGCCGTTCTCAGCCTGGTTGGGGGCAAGAGCCTAGCTAATCTCTATTATCGTTACAGGAAACCATCCCCGCGTCCTAGTGCTCCCCCGCTTAAAGGGAATGGGTAAAAGACAAAAAGAATGCTTCCCACCGTAGATCGCCAAAATAAGCCTATTCTCGTCACCGGCGGGCACCGCACCGGCACGACCTGGGTGGGTCGTATGCTCACCGCCAGCAGTGAGGCGGCTTATATCAGTGAGCCGCTCAACGTCTTGCACCGACCAGGGGTGATGCGTGCCCCAGTGCGACACTGGTATACCTACATTTGCCCGGATAACGAAGCTGCTTACCTGCCTGCACTGCGCCAGACCCTGAACTTTCGCTACCACCTGGCAGTAGAGATTGTCTCCCTGCGCTCACGCCGTGACGCGCTGCGTATGGCGCGTGACTGGTGGACATTCTTTAGAGGTCGTTTCCTGCGATTACGCCCCCTGTTGAAGGATCCATTTGCCGTCTTCTCGGCACCCTGGTTTGCCCATAGGTTGGACTGCTCGGTGGTGATCACTGTGCGCCATCCGGCAGCTTTCGCTAGCAGCCTCAAGCGGCTGGTTTGGAACTTCCAGCTCGAAGACTTGCTCGCCCAGCCGCTGCTAATGCGCGACTGGCTTGAGCCCTTCCGCGCCGACATGCAAGCCATGCCTGCGGGAGACATCATCGGGCGCGCCAGCCTGCTATGGAAAATGATC
>DATCYX010000448.1:0-5442 GCA_036526235.1 Anaerolineales bacterium
GATAGTTCGGCGGCGGCAGGTTGTTGGTGAAGAAGTTCGCGCCGTTGAACTGCAGGATGGACAGCGCCGTAGCCATGTCATCGGCGTAGGTGGCATTGGCGGCCGGCTGAGAGGGTGTGCCGCTAGCGTTGGTCTCGTCCCAGTAGCCCAGCCAGTCGTCGCCTTCGCGTGGGAAACCAATGGCATTTGGATTGTTTGTCGTCTCGAAGAACGGGTCCCACATACGGTGGCAGAAGTCGCACTGCACACCATCAAAGTCGGCTCCCGTCATGAGCGAGGCGTTGGTCGGGTCCGAGCGCCCCTCCAGCCAGCCCTTGGGGAAGTGGCAGCGCTCGCAGATGTCGGTAGCATTGGGCCTGCCGACTGCCCAAATTGAGTCCTGTGCCGAAACCGTGAAACAGGACCAGAACAAAAAGTCGCGGGCGGCTTGGGCCATCATGGAGCCCTTCCAGTTGAAACCCGGCTCTACCGCTGGATCATAGCCAGCGTGGCAGTTCAGGCAGCGGGTTGGGGCTTGCAGTGCCACCTGGCCCGGTTGTGTGCCCGGCATCCTGACTAGTGGGTCATCAACAACTGGCAAAGGCGTCCAAGCATAAGCGATTGCCCCGCTTACCATCAGCAACACCAAAGTAAGAAACGATATGAAATATATTTTTCTTTGCTTTGTCATTTTTGATTTTCCCTCCCTATGAGAAAATTCAATTATACGATCAGGTCATCTATACCCTGCATACCCCTATCGGTTATCGCCCTTGTGCGTGACCTCCTTTCTTTGTCTAGGATAGTGAATGGTTATTAGAACAATCTGTGGATACCGTCACGTTTGAAAGCTACCCATCCCCTTGGTTCTATCCATACGAATATTGGGGATAATTGCTCTACAGCAGTATCCACAATACAAGCCCCGATGAAACCTCCCTTATAATATTATAATAGTTAATTATTTCACAAATGTCAAGATTCAATCACTCAGGTTCAGACTGAATTTCAGACACTCTCCAAAAGATAGCATCGCAAGCGCTAGCGAATCGATCTTAGTAAAATTTTATGAAATTGCCACCCTCAATAAAGCTCAGGGAAGGCGCCCCTTTGAGGCTCACAATGACCACTTAAGACAAGGTTACCTTTGATCGTCCAAATTATTATCTGAAGATCAGCCAACCATACACCGAAGATAAAACCTATAATGTCAGTTTTTCTCTAACAAATATTAACGCTTGTATCGCTATCGCTTGAATACACACAACTTTCATGCTAAACTGAACGAGGTGGGAGATCATAGCACTCATGCCATCAGATAACTCATTAATCCTTGCCATCGACCTGGGTACCACTGGTCCAAAGGTCGCCCTGTTCACAGCTCAAGGGGAGTTGAGGGGCTACGAATTCGAGCCCACACCCTACTATCTGCAGCCCAATGGCGGCGCCGAGCAAAAACCTGAAGAATGGTGGCGAGCAATTTGCATTGCAACCCGGCGTTTGCTGGACCGCGGCCTGGCACCACCGGAACATATTGCTGTACTATGTTGCACCACCCAGTGGTCCGGTACAGTGGCTGTGGACCGGGATGGCACGCCTTTGATGGATGCCATCATTTGGATGGATTCGCGCGGTGCCCCCTACGTCCAGCGCGCCACCCATAGCCCACTATCTGTGCAAGGTTACGGTATAGACAAGCTCATCACTTGGATCCGCCTATCTGGAGGTATCCCCTCACACGCGGGCAAAGATCCCATAGCCCACATCCTGTTCATTAAACACGAATATCCTGAGATCTATCGCCAGACTGATAAATTTTTAGAGCCTAAAGATTACCTGAACCTGCGCCTGACCGGCGTTTGTGCCGCGTCTTACGACTCTATCACCTTGCATTGGGTTACAGATAACCGGGATCTCTCCCGCGTGGACTACTCTCCAGAGTTGTTGCGCCTGGGGACCCTGGAGCGCGAAAAACTACCCGACCTGATGCCTCCTTTGACCATTCTCGGCACGCTCACCCAGCATGCTGCCGACGACCTGGGGCTGCACACAGGTGTCCAGGTGGTGATCGGCACACCAGACATCCCGTCCGCCGCCTTAGGATCTGGCGCTGTCCGGGATTTTGAGGCGCACCTCTACATTGGCACATCCTCCTGGATAGCCTGCCACGTGCCCTTCAAAAAGACTGACTTATTCCACAATATCGCTTCCCTGCCATCTGCTATCCCAGGAAAGTATCTGGTTTCAGATGAGCAACAGACATCCGGCGCTTGCCTTAGCTTTCTGCGAGATAACATCCTCTTTTACCATGACGAGCTGTTCACCGAGGCGGATGTGCCAGATGTGTACAACATTTTCAACCAGATTGCCGCTCGCGCTCCAGCCGGTAGCGGTGGCGTGATATTCACCCCCTGGCTATACGGTGAACGCACACCCAGCGATGATCGCTACGCACGCGGTGGGTTTTTCAACTTGTCGTTGCAATCTACCCGTGAGCACATCATTCGCGCTGTGCTAGAAGGTGTGGCATACAATACGCGCTGGCTATTTGGCTACGTGGAAAAATTCGTTGGGCGTAGTCTGGATGCGCTAAACGCAGTCGGTGGTGGTGCCAGCTCAGATATCTGGTGCCAGATAATGGCCGATGTATTAGGCCGGGATATACACCAGATGAAGGATCCTATTCTGGCCAACGCCCGCGGCGCAGCATACCTGGCCTCGGTTGCCATGGGGTATATGACCTTTGATCAGATTTCTGACCAGACACAGATCAAACGCACATATGCTCCAAATCCAGAGAACAAGCTCATCTACGACGCCATGTTCAAGGAGTTCTTGCAAATCTACCAGCGTACGAAGCCAATTTACGCTCGCCTGAATCGATAGCAGCCAGTAAACAAGGCAATAGAGGTGCTACTTGAAATATAAAGACTCAATTCTTGCCATCCTCGGACGCATGAACCCACGCTGGGTGTCAGTGATCGAAAAAATGTTGCGGGCGATACCTTCATTCAATAAAGCAGTGCACAATGAGATCGAGACGCTCACCACCGATCTATACGCTTCACTTAAACCCTACCGTAATGATTTCAGCAGTTATGAATGTCTTCCACCCATTGGTCGTGACCGGGATGAAATCCTAGCGGAGATGCAGGCAATCATAGCTCGCGAAGAATCTACATGGAGAAATGGTTTCGTGTCCGGGGGTGTTTATCACGGCGAAGACACACACATCAAATTTCTCAACCAGGTTTACGCCCTGCAATCCCAGGCCAATCCATTGCACGCCGACATATGGCCTAGCATCAGCAAGTATGAGGCCGAGATCGTCTCTATGACAGCTCATATAATGAATGCTGGAACGCTTGGTGAGAATAATGATGTTTGCGGCACGGTAACTTCCGGGGGTACAGAGAGCATCCTGCTCGCCATGAAAACCTATCGAGATTGGGCACGCGAGCGCAAGGGTATCACCCGACCCGAAATGGTGTTGCCCGTTACCGCACATGCTGCCTTTGACAAAGCATCCCATTATTTCAACATCAAGCCAGTCTTGATACCAATTGATTCCGATTACAAGGCTGATATCAACGCCGCTCGTAATGCGATCACGCGCAATACAGTCGTTCTGGTAGGCTCAGCACCATCTTTTCCCCACGGCATTATCGATCCGATCCACGAGCTATCCGAACTAGCCCTGCAACACGGTATTGGTTTTCACACCGATGCCTGCCTGGGAGGATTCCTGCTGCCTTGGGCAGAGAGACTTGGTTATACCCTTCCGCCCTTCGATTTTCGCCTGCCCGGCGTGACCTCCATATCTGCTGACACGCATAAATATGGTTACGCTCCTAAAGGCACCTCTGTTGTCCTGTACCGCAGCACTGAGATGCGCCATTACCAATACTATACCGCTTCCGAATGGCCTGGAGGCATGTACATCTCCCCGACTATTGCCGGCAGCCGACCAGGTGCACTGAGCGCGGCGTGCTGGGCTGCTATGGTCAACATGGGTGAAGAAGGCTATCTAGAGGCTGCCCGAAAGATATTACAAACCGCAGTTTCCATCCGCCAGGGGATTGAGTCAATCCCTGATCTTTATGTGCTTGGAGATCCGCTGTTTGTCATTGCTTTCGCCTCATCTAGCCTCGATATTTACCAAGTGACCGAGCACATGCATCGCCGGGGCTGGAACCTCAACAGGCTGCATAAGCCGATCAGTGTGCATCTATGCGTTACCCTCGCGCACACGCAGCCAGGTGTAGCCGAGCGTTTTATTACTGACCTCAAAGCCTCTGTTGATGAGGCTCGCCTGTTCCCAGAAAAAAAGACCGGCATGGCCCCGATTTACGGCATGACTGCCTCCCTGCCGCTGCGCGGCGTAATCAATGATGTATTAAAAAGATATATCGATGCCCTGTACAAGGTCTAATCAAAAGCTGTGATGATGGCGCTTGGGGGACGTGCACCTATCATGGTAGACTTGATCTAAACACAAATAAGGCATAAAATCCTCCTGCGATGATTTTAATTACTGGTGGAACTGGGTTTATCGGCAAGGCGCTCATTCGCAACCTGGTCGAGAGTGGAAACGTCGTGCGCACGCTCATCCGCCCTTCCGCTCGCTCGCCACAATTACCCCACGGCGTGCCAGTGGAAGTCGCAGTGAGTAGCTTGAGCGATGCGCGCAGCTTGCGCGCGGCGATGGTAGGTGTAAAAGCTGTCTATCACCTGGCTGGTGTGGAACGGCGTGGAGCTTATGCCGATTTAATGGCCGTGGATATTCAGGGCACTCGCTTAGTCGCCCAGGCAGCCGCTGATGCCGGTGTGGAACGCATCTTTTTCCTAAGCCACCTTGGTGCAGATCGCGCCTCCGCCTATCCAGTACTCAAAGCCAAAGCCATCGCTGAGGAGTACGTACGCCGCAGCCAGGTAGATTACACCATTTTGCGCTCCGCCATAATATTTGGACCGAATGACGGTTTCACGACTGGCCTTGCCGGGCTGCTCAGCACCATCCCTTATCTTTTCTTCTACCCCGGTGATGGTCGCACGCTCATCCAGCCTTTGTGGGTCGAGGACCTGGTCACCTGCATGACCTGGGCACTGGAAGACGATGCTACCCGAAACCAGACTTACGAGCTCGGCGGGCCTGAGTATTTCACCTTTCTGCAGGTCCTTGAGATGGTCATGCAATCGCTTGGACTGCGACGCAGGCTGGTATCAATGCGCCCTCCTTACCTGCGAGCATTCACCGTAGCACTCGAAGCCCTTTTCCCAGGCCTTCCGGTATCTGTCTATTGGTTGGATTATTTGGCGGCAAACCGCACCTGTGCCCTGGATACGATCCCGCGCACCTTTCACCTTATGCCAACCCGCATGTCGCAACGCCTGGATCATCTGCGGGGGGTGAATTGGCGGGTCTCCATGCTGCGAAACCTGTTGAGAAGATCTCCTCGATGA
>DATCYX010000449.1:0-4856 GCA_036526235.1 Anaerolineales bacterium
CAGGGGGTTACGTTTGTTAGGCTCGGCTATCCAAGCCTTCGAGCGTTTTATTGAATCGCTTGGACAGGAGATGTACTTTACCGAGCCGCTTTATTACCATAATGCCGTCCTTTTCGAGCAGCATGGTTTTGCATACGAAAAAGGGCGCAAGCTTATGGAGCGCATCCAAAAGGGATTTATGCAGGGTGGAGACTTAGTGCCGTTGTTAGATAATTCGACACCCTTTAGAAGCCCACTAGCTGCTAATAGCATCCGTTTGCGCTCATGGGCAATTCACGATAATTTGTTGGGGGAAACCTTTACAGACGTGACAATGTATAAGCGTGTGGGGAAAACCGCAAGTATCAATACCTGTTTAGATTGTACTTGGTAAAGCGCAATCATTGATCAATCATGCTGTGGGGCGCTGGTTGGGCTAATACCTTTGCAATATGCCGCAATTCCATCCACCACTGTGTTTTTGGACGCTGGTTCTCCAGATCTCCCACGCGCGGGAAATCTTGCAAATCATGGAATATGATTTCCCTGCCTTGCAAACCGATAAAAGCGCAAGATGTTGACCCCTGATCTGCTTGGTTTATGAGATAGTCGATACAGCGCGTGGCTAAACGTGTACCTTGAATACGATCAAAGGGCGAAGGATTACCCCCTTGTTGCAGATGACCCAGAATAGATTGTCGAACATCATACAAACCTCCACCTTCCTCTTCGAAAAGTGCGCACATGAAGGCGGTGTTATACACATCATTGGCATGCTCATTACGGATCATCAAACCCAGGCGCTTACCAGCCATAAAGCCTTTGTTTAGGTGATCTACATCTGTCATCAAGTCGCGCAGGGTGACACCCTCTTCATGGATATATACGCGCTCTGCACCAGTAGCTAGACCACTCATCAGGGCAAGATAACCACATTTTCGCCCCATCACTTCAACAACAAAGCACCTGCGAAGGGCGACTGCAGAGTGCTTGATTTTATCCACAGCTTCGACAATATTGTTGAGCGCAGTGTCAGCACCTACGCTTAAATCAGAACCAGGCAGGTTGTTGTTGATGGAGGCTGGCAGCAAAACCATGGGTATTTCAAATGCCGGATAATTTTTGCGTTCTTGTAACATGTGGTAGGCAGATTCGTATCCTGCCCAACCCCCAATGATTAACAGCCCTTGGATCTGGTGTGTTTCGATGTTGCGGGCGATATGATAAAGATCGCTGCCGCTGGGTACTTTCCGATTCGTGCCAAGCTCAGAACCACCCAGGGAAGCCCAGCCGTTGACACTCATCCAATCCAATTCCTGGATGTCGCCATCAATTAAGCCTTGGAAACCGTTTTGCATACCGAGCATGATATGTCCCCTATCCAGTCCAATGCGCACCGCAGCCCTTACAGCGGTATTCATCCCTGGTGCGGGCATTCCAGAGTGGATAACTCCCAGCCGCAAGCGTCTTTGGTCAGGCTGCGGAGGGTGAGGCAATGCACGCAGCATGGTTTTGAGTGTAGAAAATATCTCCCTAAAGCTGCTACCGCGCAATTCCATGGCCTGATCATATGCGTGATTTTCAATGGCTTTGGCGACTGCCTGGGTCTTTTCAACGCATTCCACAAGGGGCGTATGGGTGATGCGGTTGCCACGCAATCCGACAACCTGTGGCTCAGTATCAGGCGATGAGGACAAGATTAGATCGACTGCTGCGTGTCCCAGGAGAGTTCCCAGATTGCGGTCGAAGGCGCTCGGTGCTCCCCCTCGCTGCACATGTCCCAGCACGGTCACGCGGACTTCTTCTCCCATGCATTTCTCTAATATCTCGGCTACCAGGCTACTTCCGATGTAATTACCATACCTATCCCTGGCGCCTTCCGCCAATACAACGATTGTGTCGCGGCGCCCAGCTTTTCTGCCCGCCTTTAGCCGCTCACACATGAGATCTTCCCAATTATCTACCGCTGGTGGGCTTTCGGGGATGAGTACCCAGTCAGCTCCAGTAGCCAATGCACCCATCAATGCCAGGTAGCCACAATTCCGTCCCATAACTTTCACCACAAAAGTGCGCTGGTGGCTGGAAGCAGTGCTGGTGATGGCGTCAATTGCCTCGGTGATACGATGCAGGGCACTATCAGCCCCAATAGTCATATCGGTACCAAAAAAATCGTTATCAATTGATCCAACTAGACCAGCTATCAGCAGGTTTGGGTGCCGATCAGCTTGTGCCTGTTGCAGTTGCCCATCAGCTACGAGATCTGCAAGCAAACCAGGCCATTCTTGGCGGAAGATGTTGCCGCCGGTTAGACTGCCATCCCCGCCAATGACGATCAGGTTGTCAATTTCATTTTCAATGAGATTTTGCGCGGCTTTCAGTCTACCAGGACGCGTTCGAAATTCATCCGATCGAGCCGTGCCGATGATCGTCCCGCCTCGCTGCAGGATACCACCCACCGAATCCCATGTCATTTTACGGATATATTGACCGCCCTCAACCAATCCCCTGTAACCCTCATAAATAGCATAGACTTCTAAACCGATGTCTAACCCTGAACGCACAATTGCACGAACGGCTGCGTTCATGCCTTGTGCATCTCCTCCGCTGGTTAGAACTGCCAAGCGTTTTAATGTTTGGTTGGGCATTGGGTAAACCTCCTTTGACCCATGCGATGCTTGTATTGCTTAGTATAAACGGCTCTTCCCTGACGCGTCAATTGAATTTAGAGAAGGATTCAGATATACTACCTTAAACATTTATCGAGGAGGCCAAGATGCTCATTGTGCATGTATTCGTCCACGTCAAACAAGAATTCGTTGATGACTTTCGAGCTGCAACGATTTTAAATGCTCGTAATAGCGTGCAGGAGGCTGGTATTGCGCGTTTCGATGTTATCCAGCAGCAGGATGACCCCACCCGTTTTGTCTTGGTGGAAGTGTATCGCACCGCAGATGACCCTGCTCGGCATAAAGATACAGCCCACTACGCGACGTGGCGAGATACTGTGGCTGAGATGATAGCAGAACCGCGCACGAGCATCAAGTATACAAATATATTCCCTGACGAATCGGGCTGGTGAACATGGGGAATTCCATGCAGTTTGAATTTGCCACTGCGACACGCATCATATTCGGTAAAGGGGAAATTGGTAATGCTGGAGTCCTGGCGGCGTCTATGGGGCGCCGCGCCTTGATCACGGTTGGACGAGATCAGAGCAGGGCAGAGCTTCTAGTGGGGGTGTTGAAGGAATCAGGAGTCCAGACCATATATTTCGCAGTAAGCGGTGAGCCGACGACGACACTGGTTCGACAGGGGGTGGAACTAGCCCGACAGGAGGGGTGTGATCTAGTGATTGGTTTTGGTGGGGGAAGCGCAATAGATGCTGGTAAAGCAATTGCTATCTTGTTGACCAACGAAGGCGATGTGTATGATTATTTGGAGGTAATAGGCAAAGGCAAATCTTTCGGCAGACCATCTGCGCCTTTTGTCGCCATCCCGACCACAGCAGGCACAGGCAGCGAAGTCACTCGCAACGCAGTTTTAAGCGCAGTCGACTTTGGGGTGAAGGTCAGCTTGCGTTCATCGTGGATGTTGCCGCGGCTGGCATTGATTGACCCGTCGCTGACTTATAGTCTCCAGCCTGACATCACAGCCTTCACTGGTCTGGATGCGCTAACCCAATTGATTGAGCCGTATCTAACGAAAAATCCGAACCCATTAACCGATACGATTTGCAGAGAAGGGATGCAACGTGCAGCCCGTTCGCTGTTGAATGCTTATAATAATGGGAAGGACGAGGCTGCACGAGAGGATATGTCGATTGCGGCTTTATTTAGCGGGCTTGCATTAGCAAATGCAAAGTTGGGAGCTGTTCATGGTTTTGCAGGTGTACTGGGAGGAAGCTTAAACGCACCACATGGAGCAATTTGCGCTCGCCTGTTGCCCGTTGTGATGTCGATAAACGCGCGCGCATTGAGCGAGCGCGCTCCGCAAAGTGAGGCTTTTGCGCGGTATGACGATGTGGCGCAGATTTTAACTGGCAAGGCGAATGCCCGAGCAGCTGACGGAATTGCCTGGTTATATGATTTGGTAGCAGGTTTGGGTACAGCTCCGTTGTCATCCTTCGGACTTCGGAGGAATGATTTTCCTGGAATAGTGCAAAAATCTGCTAAAGCTAGCAGCATGAAAGGGAATCCGGTACAATTGACACAGGAGGAGATGAGTGAGATTCTTGAGCTGTCGCTATAATTACTAGTGTATGAGTCGAATCCGATCTGTGCCGAGCAATATTTGTTTCTGCTTCCAGATTTTATTCTGAGCTATTGACGAAATCAGGCGAGAAGACTACAATAACTCGCACGTCGGTTCCAGTGTCCGCCTGTACTAGGCGGCGTTTTTTTGCCGGAGTATGTATGAGTGCGAACGAGCTTTCTGAGGATACTCAATACAATGATAGCTCATCCGATGAGCTGGCTGCAGAAGCGATTAATCTTACGGATGCATCCGTCGAGTCGATCAATGCCGAAGCAGTCCGCTTGAGGATGGGTTCTGTAGGCCAATTGACCGCACAAGAGACCGAACTTCGCCTATCAGCTGCCCAGCAAATCACTACGCTGGCTGTAAATATGGAGGAGTCCGCAGCGGCAGTGATTGTGACAGACCAAGCCGATATCTCGGATAGCATCATCGGTGCAATACAGACCAACCATGTCTCAGCCACGAATAACATATTCGGATTGGTTTATGCGCAAACTGCTGAGATCGAGGAAGGACGCGCGGGTTTGATTGTGACTCGTCAGATACAAGGCGAATCTGTTAAGGCGGCAGTATTATTAGCTGGCCGGGTGGAAGGTCCAGTAGAAGTTGCGCTGGATACG
>DATCYX010000450.1:0-2650 GCA_036526235.1 Anaerolineales bacterium
CTGCTTTTAAACAGGATGTACTGGATCGACAGGATAGAAGAAAAATCCTGCTTATCCTGTACATCTTGTTGATTACCCTGGCGTGCACCCTCAACCCTGCAAGGGTGGTAGGTGCCCAAGGCACACCCACCCCGATGCCGATGATGCCCCCCATGCCCGATGGATTGGAGCCGCCGCCTACGGTATACCCACCAACCCAGGCCAGCCAGGGCGCCCAGGTGTATTACCTGGTATGTATGGCCTGCCACGGCGATAAGGGGCAAGGTCTCACCCAGGAGTGGCTGAATGAGCTAAATCCCTTCGACCGCAACTGCTGGCAGTCGAAATGCCACGCCTCCAATCACCCGCCGGAAGGCTTTGTGCTGCCCAAATTTGTGCCTGCTATCATCGGTCCAGGCGAGATGGATGGCTATCCCACTGCCCTTGGCTTGCACGATTACATCCAGGCGCGCATGCCCTGGCAGGCGCCGGGCAGCTTGAGCGAAGATGAATATTGGCAGCTCACCGCTTTCTTAGTGCAGGCGAACGGATTTGAGCTTGGGACAGAGCCCCTGGATAGGGAACGAGCGGCCAAGGTGTTCCTGGGCCTCAAACCTACCCCGACCACCACGCCAGCCCTGTTTCTCGAAAGCTCCGGGTTTGGCTTTTGGGTTGTCTCTGGTGGGGTGCTGGCTCTCATCGCTTTGCTGGTGATTCTGAAGCTGCGCGCTGGTTTGGGTAGAAATAATTGAAGTTTTGCTGCTGCTTTTTGGTATAATAATCAAAGGTTTGGGTTTCTTTTATTGGTTTCGGGTGGTAGCCGTCTAAAAGTGATTGTATAAGCATGGGTGAGGTGATAATGCTAGAAGTCACAGATAAGGCTCTTGTTATTCAGCTACAAGAAGGTAATCTTGAAGCACTGGGCGCGCTCTATGATCGCCATCGCCGGCTGGTTTATCGGACTGCGCTGGCGATTACGGGGGATGCGGATTCAGCCGCTGATCTTTTGCAAGATGTATTTTTGCGCTTGAATCGTTTTTCGCGTAACATCGATCCGCTGCGCCCGCTGGAACCCTGGTTATATCGCATGACGACTAATCTGTCGTATGACTGGGTGAAACGCCGCAAACGTTGGCCACGCCCCTTGGAAGATCTAGCAGATTGGCTAATTGGCTCAGTGAAAAACTCTCCTTACGAGGTGGTAGAGAAGAACGACGAATGGTCCCGGGTGCAACGGGCAGTTGCCGCACTGCCCCTGCCCCAGAGGGTAGTAGTGGTTTTATATTACCTCAATGATCTTGCCCTTCAAGAGATCGCTGAGATCCTGGATGTGCCCATCGGCACGGTGAAATCCCGCCTGTATTATGGTCGCCTTGGATTGAAAAGGAGCCTGGGGCTGGAACAGGATCTGGTACCAGACTTACAGTTTGAGCAAACATAGGTGAAGTGAGATGAAGAATTTATTTGACGCGACGATTAGGAAAGCAATGAAGGAGTGGGCGGATCAACATGAGCCCCCGAAACAAGGAAAGGCGCGCTTATTAATGCTTGCGGCGACAAGCGCTTCAAAACATATCCATACCCCCACATTTCGCAAACGCGATTTTTACTCGCTATCGCAAACGAGTTCGAATCTAGCTTCCAGCATGGTCGCTGAAAAGTTTCATAGCCCCTGGCTATGGATGTTCAATGTGGCCTGATTTTGCAGCCTCTTGGCTGGGTCAGCAGTTCAACTGCTGACCCAGTTGTGTGCAAGCCCCCATTTTATCGAAACTCATTCCCTATAAGGTTGCCCTTTGATTAAGCCATCGCAGCTATTCTCGCCATTCCCCTGGATAGTATTGGTATTTCTCTTAAGTTCTTGCACGCTTCCTACATCTACCCCTATCCCCGAAACAACCCCACTAGATCCTACTGCTCAATCACCTACCCTGCAGGCTCTTATCCCACCGACAACTCCACCCCCGCGCGCCCTGACGGTTTGCCTGGGGCAAGAGCCCACATCGTTGTTTATATATGCAGATGGCTCTTCAGCCGCCCGTAGCGTGCGCCAGGCAATCTTTGACGGACCAGCGGAGATCGTTAATTATGAGCTCCAGCCGGTGATTTTGGAGCGCTTACCCAACCTGGCAAACGCAGATGTCCTTCTTGAGCCAACCCAGGTGGTCAGCGGCACGCTGATCGTCGCCAGCGATGGTAGTCTGGCTAACCTGGAGGAGGGCGTGGTGTTCTTGCCGGCGGGCTGCAATCGAGCTGAGTGCTCCCAATCCTATGCCGGAGAGGCTGCCGTGAGCATGGAACAACTGGTGGTGCGCTTCCGGCTGCGACCTGGTCTGCTGTGGGCCGATGGGGTCGCTTTAACTGCCGCTGATTCGGTCTTCTCGTATGAAGTAGCGCGTGCCCTGTACCCGCGCGCCCGCCCCAACCTGATCGACTTTACCCATTCCTATCTAGCGCTGGACGAGCTGACAGTGGAATGGCGCGGGCTTCCCGGTTACAAAGATCCCCTGTACCAGACCAACTTCTTTGTTCCGCTACCACAGCACCTGTGGGGTAGTATTCCCCCTGGTGAATTGTTGAGTGCCGAAATCTCCAGCCGTATGCCACTTGGCTGGGGACCGTATATGATCGAGGAATGGACATCTGGCGATCATATCACGCTGATTAAGAA
>DATCYX010000451.1:0-4364 GCA_036526235.1 Anaerolineales bacterium
GGACGAGCGGTAATGTCAGTGCACTGGACCGAGAATCAGGTTATGTAGTGATCAAGGCATCTGGGGTACGATATGAAGCATTGCGCCCCGAGCATATGATCGTGGTTGACATGGATGGGAAAGTGATCGAAGGGAACCTAAAGCCATCTTCTGATACGGCAAGCCATTTGTATATCTATCGTCATCGCTCTGATGTTGGCGGTATTGTACACACACACTCGCGATATGCCACCGCATTTGCAGCGGTAGGCAAAACTATCCCTGTTTATCTAACAGCACACGCAGATGAATTTGGCTGTGAAATCCCTTGTGCTGGATTCGCGTTGATTGGAGGTGAAGAGATTGGCATGCAAGTAGTCGAAAATATTGGAAAATCGACGGCTGTTCTATTAAAGAACCATGGCGTCTTCACAATTGGAAAGGATGCAGAATCTGCCGTCAAGTCGGCAGTGATGGTCGAGGATATTGCTGCCACCGTCTGGATAGCGCTCCAGCTTGGCACACCAGATAGGATCTCATCTGAAGATGTGGAGAAACTACACCACCGCTATACCCACGTATATGGGCAGTAAATTTCTATCGCACGATCATACATGAACCGGGTTTGATATGGATCAGCACAAATTCGCAACCTCTTGACACCCCCCCTTTTTTTATCGATAATATAGTTACGATTTTGTGAACGATAACGGGAACGATAACAAGATCACATGAATTTGACCAATCATGCACCTATCTTAATGATCCACTTGATGCCAGACCACACCTGCAAGAGGAGGTGTCCATGGGTAAGTAAAAGACTCCCCGCATTTTGTTTCCATTCTATCAATACCAGATGAGTATAAGGAGATGAAAAGATGAAAAAGCTTCCAGTGTTGCTCACTATTATTATGGTCCTCAGCTTGTTGCTGACTGCCTGTGGCGGACAAGCGACCCCCACCGAAGAAGCTGCACCTGAGGTCGCGACAAGCGAACCCGCTGAGACCGAAGGCGCTGCACCCGCTGCTGAGGACAAATGGTGCTCGGGCACCAACATTATCTTTTTCCCGGGTGGTGCTCCCGGTGGTCCCTTTGAGACTGTGGTCTATAATGGCGCGGTTGCCGCCGCGGCTGACCTAGGTCCAAACGTGGAATATGTGTGGTCCGATTGGAATCCCGAAAAGATGATCACCCAATTCTCGGAGGCCATGGCTACGAATCCCGATGGGATTGCGGTCATGGGTCATCCTGGCGATGAAGCTTTCGGCCCTCTTGTGGATGAGGCTGAGGCCAAGGGCATTGTCGTGACCAGCATGAATACTCAGCTTGCCGCCTTGCAAGCAAAGTATTCCTCTAATGGCTTTGGCTATGTCGGCGCGATCCTTTACGATGCCGGTTGGGCCTTAGGCAAAGAGTCAATAACTCGCGCTGGATTGCAATCCGGTGATAAGGCTTTCGTCTGGGGGTTGCTGGCGCAGGCGGGACGCGGCGAGCGCACCAAGGGGATTGTCGAGGCTCTCGAAGATTCTGGTATAGAGGTAATCTATCAGGAGATCGACGATGCCACCAACGCGGATGCTGCTGCTGGCATACCGGTATTCGTGGGAATCATGTCCTCCAACCCGGATATTAAACTGGTTGTCACGGACCACGGTAACTTGACCGGAACACAGCAGTCCTTCTTTGAAAGTGCTGGCTTGGGCCCGGATGATGTCTTCGGATCTGGGTTCGACCTCTCCGCCGCCACTGTAGAAGCTATCCGCGGCGGCTGGACAGACCTGGTGATCGATCAGCAACAATGGCTCCAGGGATATATGGCAATCTTGCAGATCTGCATCACCCACAACTACGCGTTCACCGGGCTGCATATCGACACCGGCGCAGGCTTTGCCCATAAAGACAATGTCGAGCTGTTGGCGGGGTTGGTCGATCAACAAATTCGCTAAGGTTAAATCCGATTCCGTATTCCAATTTCGGTCTATCTGACCGGATGAGCAATCAGGTGACAGTCACTTCCGAGGTGACTGTCACCTTGATGAATGTTACAATTAATGTATTCGTGATTGAGCACTTTTGGAGAGGAATATGGAGCAATATCGCCTAGAGCTCAGGAATGTATCCAAAAACTTTGGGGAAGTGCAGGCCCTTGAGAATATCGATTTTCAATTAGGCCAGAATGAAGTAGTAGGCCTCCTGGGTGATAATGGAGCGGGAAAATCCACTCTAATCAAGATCGTCACTGGCTATTATCAACCTAGCTCAGGAGAGATTTTGTTTAATGGCCAAAAAGTAGATCACCTCTCCGTCTCAAAAGCCCGACAATTGGGGGTAGAAACTGTGTATCAAGAACGCGCCCTGGCGGAATTGCAAACCTTGTGGCGTAACATATTCCTGGGGCGCGAACTCGTCAATAAATGGGGCTTGCTCGATGTCCCCAGGATGAGGCAGGAGACCCACCGATTGATGACTCAATCCATGGGCTTCACCTCCTTAGCTGTTAGCCCCGAATCGAAGGTTGGTACCTTCTCGGGTGGGGAAAAACAAGGTGTCGCTATCGTGCGTGCCCTCTATTTCGACGCCGAAATCATCATCCTTGACGAGCCAACCATGGGCCTATCGCTCAAGGAAACCGCGAAACTCGTCAATTTCGTGCGTGACATTAAAATGGCGGGTAAATCAGCGATATTCATTGATCATAATATTCTGCATGTTTACAATGTCGCCGACCGGGTGGTGGTCATCGATCGCGGCCGTATCGCAGGTCAGTTCTTGACCAAGGACATCAATTTGGACACATTGATGGAAAGAATGATTCGAGTTGCAGAAACTGGCAGTCTTGATTAATGCATAAGGAAGGATGCGATGAGCTCACAGACAAAAGGTGTCAACTCCATAGCCAGCCAACCCTATAAAGAAACCTTCCATCTAGGCAAATTCGCCCGCGCCAATGGTACCCAGCTCGGTATTCTAGGGGTTTTCTTTACCTTGTGGTTCATATTTGTAGTATCCGCCCCCGATACTTTCCTGGCGCCCCAGATTTACAACGCTTTCATGTCTACCGTTCCCTTCTTTGCCATCATGGCTATACCGCTGACCATGGTGGTTATTATGCGTGAAATCGATCTCTCTTTCCCATCCATCATGGCAATGGGCATGGTGGCTTTCATCTTAACCTACAATGCCACAACCAGCGTGGCTCTGGCATTTGTGACTGCCTTGAGCATCGGCATCCTCATCGGTTGGATCAACGGCATAATCATCGTAAAATTTGGCATCCCGTCCCTGGTTGCCACCATCGGCACACAATTCTTCTGGCGTGGGGCAGTGCTTGTTTTATCACAGGGGGTGAGTGGCAGCCTGATTTATGTTAAAGAATCGCTTCTGCACCCCGTGCTGGTCGGAAAGATCGGTGGTGCGTTTCCCGTGCAAATGCTCTGGCTGATCGCGATTGCCATCCTCGGCTGGGTTCTGCTCAACCGCCACAAATTCGGCGCCCATATATATTTGATTGGTGATAACGTCAAAAGCGCCGAATTGATGGGTATCAACACCGGTCGCACCCGCACGTTGGCTTTTATACTGCTTGGCCTAGTATCTGCCTTTGCTGGGGTGGTCACCAGCTTACACGTTGCCTTCTTCTGGCCCAGCTTAGGTGAGGGTTATCTGCTACGCACCCTGGCGTCTGTTTTCTTGGGCGGCACATCTGTATTTGGCGGCACCGGCACCATCCTGGGAACCTTTATCGGCGCTTTCATCATCGGTGCCATCGAAGCGGCTACCGTGGCTGTTGGTCTGACTGGCTTTTGGACCCAGTTGATTTACGGTTTGATCATCGTACTTTCGGTGACAATGCACGCTTACCTGCGCAGACGTGTGGAATGACCTGGCTGGAGTAGGGGTTATGCATGAACCCACGTGAGCGAGTCATGCTGGCTCTGGAGCACAAGGAGCCAGACCGGATTCCAATTGACCTGGGGGCGACTATTGTCTCATCGATCACAAAGAGTTCGTACGTCTCGCTTAAAAAACATTTGGGCGTCTCAATAGACGAGATCAATATTCTCGATTACGTCCAACAGCTTCCCTATTTAGACGAAGCTCTTCTTCAGCGCTTCGATGTGGATTTCCGCATGCTGCAATTACCGCCTGCTGTGGCAACAGGGCCGGATATCTTCGAAGAGGGGGACTATTACGCATTCATCGATCGGTGGGGCTCTAAACTGCACATGCCCAAAGAAGGCGGATATTACTTCGATTGGGTTGACTTCCCGATCAAAAAATTTACGCTTGAGGCGCTCGACCAATATACATGGCCGCGTCCTCCGTCCGATGAGTATGCTCTTCTACGCGAGCAGGCAAAATATCTTTATGAGAACACGGATTAC
>DATCYX010000452.1:0-3536 GCA_036526235.1 Anaerolineales bacterium
CCTGCTTGACAGCGATGCCAATAAAAGACCAAACTAATACAAAAAGGTAAGCCGCGTCTCTGCGAGTGAGTGCCATCAAAAAACCAACCACGGATGCAACAATGATCATAATCACCGCCCAGACCGAAGCTGAAATCCCAAAGCCATTCCAGCCAATGGAATACAGCCATGATGTGATATTGGCAACTGTAGCAACCGTTATCCAACCGAGGTAGATGCTGAACGGAAGGTCAACCGACCACCATTCTGAACCTTTGGCAGAAGAGCGGTTCACATCAAGGCGCAGGTAACTGGCAATTAACAATCCCAGTAAAGTAAGCATAATGAGAACACTCAGCCCAAAATAATTGTAGTGCCAGGCGAAAAGCCACGCGGCATTAACAATATTACTAATAGCAAAAAGGTAACCAAGTCGTCTCAAACGCGAGCTTTCTTTTTGATCCTTCCTAAACTGGAAAACGGCAAAAACAATCCAGCCTGTAAAGATGATGAACCAGATAGCAAAGACGTATCCTGCGGGGACGAAATAAACCTGGAAGCGATCTGAGATCTCGCCAGTGTTCTGTCCGTTAAGAGGCAGGGTTGATGCGAGGATGTTAACCGTCAGAGCAATGAGAACGGTAACGAGGTTGGCGATTTGTCGAAATGTGTCTTTCATTTTATGTTCCTTTGTATAAGATGATATTTTCCACAACCCTAGTCTATTTTAATCAGAGCCAAGGTTGGGGTTTAGTGATCAATACAAAACAGGTTTCTTGATTCGATCTTTTATCCAAAATCCAAGGGCAACCAACCCAGCCATGATGAAGGCTACGAGGTATTCGATCACAGGGATACGGATGATCTCGTTGAGGTTTGACCAGTTGGAATTGTATACGAGAATGACTGCCAAGGCATAGCCAAGACCAATAATCCAACGGGTGAGACGTGAGAGGTTGAGCCCGTGCATTTGAGTGACGACGAACATGGCAGCGAACCCAAAGAAAAACATCTGCCAGATGTCGGCTCCCTGGAAAATGGCAACAACTGTCCCGTGGACAAGAACCGTCACTTCCTGTACAAGCATCCACCACTTATTGACATGGATGCGGGTGAGGAAGAGACTCCCTTGCAACATCAGGAGGAAAGTATAAAAGAAGCCAGCCAAGTGTCCAGGCGTGCTGACCATCGGGTGAAACCAGAAGGTATATACGATCGCCCATGCGAAAAGATAGCCGTGGTACTTACGGGCAAAGGACATTACCCGTTCAGAGAATGGAGCCTTGGCACCAAAGAACATACCGCGACGATTATTTTCCAATACAAGAATGAAACACAACATCAATATGACGGAGCCCTGTGATGTGAACGAACTCATATCCATGGCGAGGGCATCGTACCAGAGGTGTGTTTGGAACAAGTGTAGAACAACGAACATGGCATTAATACCCAATGCCCACAAGTTTACTGGATGCAAGCCTTTGCTGTACTTCTTGACAGAGTTTTGGGCGTAATAGATCAAACCCCAAAGGATGATCTGATGAACTGCATACAAACTCCATGCAGTAATACGCCCCATCAGGGTGGGTTCTGCCAGTTGCCAATCGTAGAACAGTATTGTTCCATCGCCAGCGTCCAATACGAAACGCTTAAGTAATGGATCTGCGAGTCCGATGATCGCGGTAAAGACAATGGAAAATAAAATGCCACCCCAAAGGGCAAGTTTCACAGCGCGAGGGTTTGAGAGAGTAGATTGATTCATTGGTATTCTTTCTTAATTAATTTCAAGATTAAATTACTGGAAAGATTTCACTTTCATCCACAAGGCAGGGATCTTTCCCAGCTTACCCAAAGCGGATAAGCTCGCCCGTTTGGTGAATACGTTGTAATCGTTCTTTTCGATCTGATCGAGAATGCCTTGATAAAAAACTGATGCAGCGCCAATGGCAAACTGACCTTCCCGTTCGAGCATCTTCACGCCTTCCCATGATTCAGCATAAAGTTGGCGCGTACGTTCGATCTGGAATTTCATGAATTGCCGCCAGTTATCAGTGACATGTTCTTCCGCAATGTCCTGTTCGCGGATGCCATAAAAGGCAAGTTCTTCGCGCGGCAGATAGAGGCGTCCGTTTTGGAAGTCCTCCCCCACATCGCGCAGGATATTGGTCATCTGCAAGGCAACCCCCAATTTGATGGCATAGGGCACGGCGTCGTTGCTGTTAAAGCCAACGATGTACATACTCATTAGCCCAACTGTGGAGGCAACGCCATAGCAATAGGTAGTCAGCTCTTCGAAGGTCTGATAACGGGATTGGGTCAGGTCACGGCTGACACCATCAATTAACTGCAGGGCGTAATGGCGGGGAATATGGTATCGGGCGATGGTATCTGCCCATGCGGCGGCGACCAGGTCTTCGTCCAGGAAAGAAGCTTGCTCCACCATCCCACGCCAGTAATCAAGTTGGGACTCACGCTCATTGTCAATGGATTCATCCACAATATCATCCACTGTGCGGCAAAAAGCGTATAAGGCTCGGGCAGCGGAGCGTTTCTCCTCGGGGAGCAGCCCAGATGCAAAGTGGAAGGATTTGCTGTGTGCCGCCGTGATCTTTTCGGATTGGCTGTAGGCTTTGCGCAGCGCCACATCTCCGGCCCAATAGGAAAAGAATGGGCGGGTTGAGGGATGCGGGATATTTCCAGCAAGGTCAAGTAGTTGGTTTTCCCAGTTCGCGTGTGACTGCATTTCGCACCTTCAAGATTTAGGATGGCAAGATTGTACAGGTTTTGTATATATTTGTCAAGTATTTATTTTTTATACCTTGACAAATTCTGTGCAACATGTATAATGTCACTCATCGATGATTAAGTAACCTGAAAATCAGCAAAGGCGTATCAAAACCATCGAGGCAATCTACTACTAAGGAAAAACATGAACAAACCAACTGCAATTGTGATCGGGGCTGGAATCGGTGGAATCGCTACCGCCGCGCGCCTCGCTAAAAATGGATATGACGTGACCGTGTTCGAAAAGGAAGCCACCCCAGGCGGGCGGGCTAATCAGATCGTGCGTGACGGTCACCGCTTCGACATTGGCCCGACCCTGTTTCTCATGCCCGAAGTTTGGGAGGAAACCTTTGCCTCTCTCGGCGAAAAGATGAGCAACCATCTCGACCTGCGCCGCATTGACCCCACATATAAAGTTCACTTTGATGATGGCTTACGCCTGGAGTTAACATCTGACATCGGCAAGATGCAGGAACAACTGGAAGCCGTGGACAAAACTGCCTTTACTGGTTTTCTCAGTTACATCGCCGAAGGAAGCAAGCATTACAAGATATCGCTCGAAAAATTCGTCGGGCGCAACTTCTATAACATCTTTGAATATTTCAGCCTGAAAAATCTGCCCTTGATTGTGCAGCTCAAGGCACTGAAAAAACATTTTACCAACACGGGCCGCTTCTTCAAGGACGAAAGGCTCAAAGCCGCATTCACCTTCCAGAACATGTACCTTGGCCTCAGCCCCTACGATGCCCCTGCCACCTACTCGCTTCTGCAAT
>DATCYX010000453.1:0-3406 GCA_036526235.1 Anaerolineales bacterium
GAAGCGCGCCGTTTCGGAGGCCACGATCATGTCGCAAGACATAGCCAGCTCATTGCCCCCGCCCAGACACCAGCCCGATACGGCAGCGATGACCGGTTTGGTGATCTTCTGGATGGCATCGAAGTTGCCGATCATATCGCGTTGCAGCATCTCGACCGCTGAAGCCTCGGACATTTCCTTAATGTCTGCTCCCGCAGCAAAGGCGCGCTCGTCACCCGTAATAACGATAGCGCCGATCGCCTCATTGGATTCAAATGCCAATAGGGCATCCATCAGCTCGCGGGTCAGGCCGCTACTCAGGGCATTGAGGGCTTTGGGGCGGTTCAGGCGCACCAGCCCCACACGGTCGTGGACTTCGGTGAGAATAAATTCGTAGGTCATAAACCCCTCCTTAATCTATTTCAATCCAGCATGCAAGTCGTTTGAAGTCTCTTCGAGAAGTTTTATCAGAGCAGGCAGCTGATCACTCTCAAAGTAGAAGCGGAATAGCTGGGTGGCTGCGTCGCTCAGCGCCCAACGGACGATGCGCCAGGACCCCAGCGCAGGTTCGGGGCGGGCGTAGGGGAGCAGGTCCACTGCGCTCTTCCATTGCGGGTGGACGGAGGGCAAGATGCCCATCATCTCCACGCTGGAGGCGCGCACTGGGTAGTATCCACTCACTTCTGCCAGTTTAGCCTGGGGCCCCGCTTCGGTCAACCAGCGGATAAACAACCAGCTCGCCAGTTGCTCTTCGGGCGTGGATTGGAGCACCTGAAAGGATGGCCCGTAGGCCGAGATCACCGGCTCGCCATTTAGGGATGGAAAAGCGATCACACTCCACTCATCCTTGCTGCTCGCTTCGACGAATGCCTCTTCCTGGTAAAGGATGCCCGCCACCGAGCCCGCAGCAAACAAGCCCTGGCGGGTGGCAAAATCATCCTCTGGGAATTGGCTCTCGCTCAACCAGGAGCAGCTGCCCTCATAGAGCTCTCGCATGTAGGTGAAGGCATCCTTTACCGGCGCGTTGTTGAAGCGGTAGCCATTTCCATCTGCTCTCTCTATCTCGCCGCCGAAGGAATAGATCCAGCCCAAAACTGCAGAGTACTCCGTGGAGATGATCCAGCCCCCTTTCTGGTCGTTCTTGGGGTCGCTGTCTTGCTTGTAGGTTTGGTTTGCGGCGCAGGCCTGCGCCTTGAACTCTTCTGGCGTTGCAGGCGGGTTTTCAAACCCCAGCTCCTTGGCCCAGGTGTTGTTGTAGTACAGCAGCTGTGCTGAGCCCTGGGCGGGGATGCCGGTGCGCTCCCCGTTCTGCAGGTCATGCTCCCAGAAGATGGGGTAATAATCAGACTGCGCCTGTTCATCCAGCCCCCACACCGGGTCGTCCACATAAGGGGCTAGATCTATCAGAGATAAACCGGGTGAAATCCAGCCAAGCGCCTGGTAGCCGTAGGCGGTGGTGACATCCGGCGGCTGGTCGTTCTCTAGAGCCGCGCTAACTTGCTCGGAAACCTGATCGTAACTGCCTTGCGCAACAGCCTCCACGCTGATCCCCCATTGGTTGTCGCGGTTGAATTCATCCACCAGGCTTTGGATCACATCTCCCGGGGCGCCCGTCCAGGCATGCCAGAATACAATGGACACGCCCTGCAAGTCCGCGACTTCGACGCCCAAGGTGCTGGTCGGCACGGGCGTGTTGGTTGCTGTGGGTTTGAGGGTGGCGGTTGGCCTGGCGCTGGAGCCAGCGTTTTTGCCGGCGGAGGCCGCATTTTTACCTTCATCCGGTTTTTCTTGATATAGCTCTCTGAGCCCGCAGCCGCTCAGGGCTATGGGTAGGCAGCACAGCACGAGTATATATTTCAGCAACAGGGGGATGCGGGGCATGTCCTGCTTGCCTTCTTCAATCCCAAAACTGGGGGAGCACGTCTTGATACGCTCTCAAATAGTCGTCCAGCACCTGCTTGGCGAGGTCCATGTCATTGATCACCGGGTCCAGGAGCAGGCATTGCAGCGCTGCCTGACGGTCGCCATGCACGGCAGCGTCTACACAAAGCTGGGCGGCGCTGATCTCGCGCCGGCACAATTCGGCAATTGGCGCGGGCAGCGAGCCAACCTCAACGCCCTGCACTCCGTCGTCGCTCAAAACCCCTGGCACTTCGACGATGGCGCCTTCGGGCAAGTTTTGGATATAACCGCGGTTGGGCAGGTTGACCGCCAATGCCTGCTGCGTGCCCGCCCCGGTCACGCTCTCGATGATCTCCACCGCGCCTTCGCTGTCCTGCTCCTGCAGCCTTTTCAGGCTCATCTCGCCAGAGGCAAGGCGGCGAATCTGCTCCTGTTCTTCCAGGCGGCGGTTTGCCCACAGGTCCCACTCATACAGGCTGAGATCGAACTTCTCCCAGGGGCGTGTGAGTGGGTCGCTCATCCAGGGCAGGTACTCGCATAGGTGCTCGTCTCCAGGGATGGGGAATAGACCGAAATCGGCGAATACGCGGCGGGTGAGCGGCTCGAAGCTCTCGGGCAGCTCGCCCCAGCGGCGAGTGAAAAGCGGGTACAGGTCTTGGTCATTTGTGGGGTGGCGTACGTCGAGCATCCAGGTGAAGTGGTTCAACCCGGCCGCGGTGATGCGCAGCTTCTCGCGTGCCCGGCGAGCGACCGCCCGGTAATGCGGGATGAAGCGCGGCGAAGCGTGCGTGCTGGTGAACTGCCTGGGGATTTTGATATCCAGCTCTTCCCCCAATGCCTTGCCCACCATGGCATACCCCACCAGGATTTGATGGCACAACCCCACAACCTTGATCTGGCTGTAGCGAGCCACAGCGTCGCAAATGCGCATGAGCGGGTTGGTAAAGTTGATCAGCCAGGCGTCCGGGCAGAGCTGCTCCATATCCCGGGTGATGTGCATGATTGGCCCAATGTTGCGGGCGGCGTGGGCAAAGCCGCCCGGACCACCATTTTCAGCGTAGGGCTGGCGCACACCGTACTTGAGAGGGATCTCAAAGTCGCTGCGCCAGAACACTTCCCTGGGCGGCACCTCGATGGAAAGCACGACGAATTTCGCCCCGCTCAACGCCTGGCGATGATCCGTGTGGGTCGAGATGGACATCCCCGCGCCCCATTCGCGGTTGGAGCGCTCTGCCAGGCGACCCATCTGCTCGAGTGCCTGCGCATTGAGGTCCACTAACGCCAGGTGCGAGCCGCGCAGGTGCTGGCTGCGCAACAACGACCCTAGCGTGTTCAATCCAAAGCTGGCGCTTCCCGCGCCGATGACGACAATTTTTGTAGGTAGCATGGGGATATTCTAAACGAAATTTTGGATGTGGTGAGATTTTTGTCTGTTTAAATAATTGCCCCTCCCCCATAATTGGGGGAGGGGCTGGGTTTTTAGGGACGAGTCACTCCGAGATTGCTTTGGGAGGACCCATATTTC
>DATCYX010000454.1:0-3335 GCA_036526235.1 Anaerolineales bacterium
CTGGATATGACCATCCACGATTTCGATATGGCCCGCTACTTGATGGGCTGCGAAGTGGAGGAGGTTTACGTCGCCGGCGGTGTTCTGGTGGATCCCAAGATCGGCGAGGCTGGTGACATCGATACTGCCCTGGTCGTCCTGCACTTTGAAAATGGGGCCGTCGGCTCGATTGACAACAGCCGCCAGGCGGTGTACGGCTATGACCAGCGGGTGGAGGTCTTCGGCTCGGGCGGGATGGTGGCTGCCAACAACAACACCCCCGATAATGACGTCTACGCCAACGCGGATGGCGTGCACTCTGCCAAGCCGCTGTATTTCTTCCTGGAGCGCTACATGGATTCGTTCATCGAAGAGATGCGCCAGTTCGTCGCCAGCCTGCAGACCGGCGCGACGCCGCCGGTGACCGGCCTGGACGGGCGCATCCCGGTGCTGATGGGCATGGCAGCCAAGAAATCTTACCTGGAGCGACGGCCAGTCAAAGTGTTTGGCTAATTTTTGGTGCGGAACGGCAGTGCAACTGCCGTCCTTCGCCCGCGTTACTTTTATGACGCTCGCGCGGATGAAGCGTGAGCTATGGCGTGCCTTACCAGTGGGGAAGCTGGAGCGCGCTTATTGATGCAGACTTGCACCTGGTTCCAGACCACGATGGAAGATATTTCAACGATCAACTCGAAAAAGGCTATGCTACTGGCGATATTTTTTCTAATGGCGATAAGCTACTCGCACTTACGTGGGCCACGCAAAATGATCTGTGTTGCAAGAGTGTACAGATGGAACGCCGAAGTTGTACCCCAAAACGGAAAAGACATGCGCCAAACGAGTTCTTTGGCCATGAAACCGTGCAAAATATCTTGTTTTTTCGCCACGATACGAGCGGCGAACACCCGGAGACCTCAAAGGGCCATTCTTTTATAGAGCCTGAAACGGCTATGCGTGGCACGGGTGAGTGTAGTAGCCCAAACTTATTATGACCCTTAAAGGGTAAGGAGTAATGGGGCCTTGGTTACCGCTCGACTTGATTATACAGGAAAATCCGGAAAAGAACAAGTGTTCCATGAATGCAAGGTGTTTTGCATACCAAGTTAATTGTCCGGCTATTAGATCATAAAAGGATGAGTTAGGCCAAGGGGCTGAGGTGATGGATGGGATGGGAACTATTAAGCGACCTTAACTTGACTTAGAAGAAATTTTCCGCTAATCTATCAATAAGGGTTGTTAAAAATTTACGAATTTATTTTGGCTGGGGTAGGGAATAGTGGTGTTAGAACGAAAGCGCGTGGATATCAGCCATTTCTTTTTATAAGCCTTTACCTTTTCGATTCCGTAAATGATCCGATTTAGAGAAAACCGAATACCACCTGGCGGCCAGTCAGGTTCTATGGTGGCGTAGTCACAGTCCCTATTTCTATTTCACTCCGAAGAACGATCGGCAGGGAGTTACTGCCAGCGATAAATCTCGAAAGCCAGGAGGAAAGCCATGAGATCCTACTCAAGTTCAAAAAAGAAAAAGCGCAGTGATCTTGCCAGTCACCAGACAAGGTGGATTTGGATAGCCACTTCTGTGGCAGCGCTTCTGCTCGTGGGCGGATGGGGGCTTTCGTTTACCCCACTGAGGACCTACGGCAAGCAGCTCGAAGCCACGAACGGCGCTTTTGACGGAGGCCTGCTGTACCTTCAATCAGATTCGCATGGCCCGCCAAAGGTGGTACACAGGCCGCGGGATAGCCAGGGCAGGTTATCGCTCGACGTGGATCAAAGCTCTACCCTCGCCTCTCCAAGAATTCCGGCTGGATGCGAAGCCCTCGGCATGTACGCACCCCCGCGCGGCCCGTGGCTGGCGATTGATGTTACCTGTGAGGCAAGCGGGTTCGTTCAGGTGATCAATGTCGCCTCAGGCAAGGCTGTTGATCTGGATGCTCATCTATCCTACGATAGCACGTTCGTAAATTGGTCGCCAACCGGAAACGAAATTATCCTGAGAGCCGGAAACTTGCCAAATTCCCGAATCTACTTGATTCAGGTCAATAGCGGAAAGTATCAGCAATTACCAGTTCCAGGCAATGTGTATGATATTGCCTTGTCAACAGACGGAAGGCGCATGATCTACTCCCTCACCCAGGGTCTGGGCTATGGCAGCGAGACCTGGATCGCAGACGTGGACGGCCAGAATGCGCAGCGCGTGCTGTTAGAACCCAGGCACATCATTGCTTTCGCCCGCTGGTCGCCGTCCGGAGAAGCCATTGCCTACATCCGTATGCTCGATTCGAATATCCCCTTCACCGTTGGCGAGCTGTGGGTGATGGGAGGCGACGGACAGAATCCTATACTATTGGGTAATGCTGACGCAGGGCATGGTTACCGGCCAGCCTGGTCACCAGACGGACAGCAGATCGCTTTTGTTGTTCGGGAATTGGTGAGTGACAGCACAGATATAGAAAGTGAAGTTGCCTCCTATGTCGCAGGTCAATTGGTTAGCAACATATATCTTGCCAATTTGAACAACAAGAGTATTATCTCCGCGACGAAGTTTAATGATGCGTTGACAGAGACCCCGGTCTGGTCGCAGGAGGGTGATTACCTCGCCTTCGGCAGCACGGCGGGCGGCAGCGGGATGGACGTGTGGGTATTGGATACCCGAAATAGCCAATTGTATCAAGTGACCCACGGCATGAAGGCTCGCTACCCGGCCTGGTTATCCAACCCATAAAGACCAGGTATTAACCAGTTCATTCGTATATTTCCTGACATGCGGTAAACCCATATGGGAAAAAGGTTCTGGATCACCCTGCTCTTGTTTGTAGCTGCATGCCAAAAGGCTGAAACGGCCGGGACTTCCGTGGAGATGCTCCAGACAGCGTTGCCATCTCCTTCGGCAACAATCAGCCTGCCACCCCTGCCTACTCTTGCCCCCTCACCGATCCCCCCAACGGCATCCCCGTCTCCTACGGTCACGATCACCCCACAGCCATCGCTCACCTTCACACCGTCCCCTTCGCCTTCCACGCCTTACCCGGAAGAATGGCTGACGTTTGTCATCCGCGATTTCCATACCTCATATAAACCACGGGTATTCAATTTGTTCAGTGCTTATACAGCCATTTCTTTTGCTAATTACGACGGAAGCGAACTGCTTCAACCGGAGCTGGTCGATCCACGTGAGATAAGCTTTGAATGGTCACTAGCCTGGTCGTCTGATGGGCGCTATCTCCTGTTCGACGGGAGTAATACCCCGGAACTCATCGTTGTACCTCAACTCTATCTGGCAGATTTACTCGCAGTGACGATCAGGAAGACTACCTCAGGACAGGAGTATGGATCTGCTTATGGAAGCCCGT
>DATCYX010000455.1:0-2818 GCA_036526235.1 Anaerolineales bacterium
TTTTCCGACAGGTAGCGCAGCGCGCTCCCAAAATAATCCCTTCTTTCAGAGCTGCCAGATAGCGACCGATAGCGATACCAGTATCCCAGGCGAAGTCGCCGCGCATCTGATCGTAATTGAACAACACTTTTCCCTCGGCGAAATCTTCTTCACCCAGGGGTGTACCAGGAAAATTAGTTATTTTCGCAGTCATATTCATTCTCCGCTAACATTTAACGTCCCATGATCACGACCGTGCCAACCTGCATCAGGTCACCCCAGGCTTGAGCAAGGCCTCTGCGGGGCGATCCAGGGACCTGGCGATTGCCAGCCTCACCACGTAACTGCCAGTAGAGTTCAGCAATCTTCATTAGGCCAGCCGCAGCGATTGGATTGCCAACGCCTAAGAGACCACCCGATGGGCAAACGGGCATATTCCCATCGCGGGCAGCGATTCCGTCGATATATAACTGAGGTGCCTGCCCTCGATCTGCTAGCTGCAAGCCTTCTAAGTGGTGGAGGGCTTTGTAGTCGAATGGATCATAAGGCTCAACGATATTAATTTGTTTACGCGGCTCGCGGATGCCTGCCATATCATAAGCCATACGCGCTGCAGATTCGACATAGCGTGGATAGGCAAGATCGCGGTTTGCCCAGTAAGCGGTATCCAGGGACCAACCTACGCCTTCGATCCAGACTGGCTTATCCGTGACTCGATTGGCGATATGCTCAGCCGCCAATATAATCGCCACAGCTCCATCACTTACAGGGCTGACGTCTAGGCGTTGGACTGGCCAGGCTAGCACTTCTGAGTTGAGTACGTCCTGGACAGTAATGTCGGCATCACCTAGCAGCGCACATGGATGATCAGCGGCGTTGCGCTTGTGTTGAACGGAAACCCGAGCGATATCGTCTTTCGAGATGCCATAGGTTTGCATATATCGGTTCATCTCGAGAGCAAAAATCCACAGGAGGTTGGGTTTGAGCGGGCGTTCAGTAGTGTGGTCAAAGATGGTTAAGAAAGCGGCTTGGGCGTGTGGGTAAAAGCTTGACATTTTCTCTTCTGCCACGACCAGAACGACATCAAATAACCCGGATGCAACGTGGTACCAACCCTGGATGGGTGCAAATACCCCTGTTCCACCGCCTACGTAGGAGCGCATATATGGCTTTCGCCAAGCGCCAGCACCATCACTGAGATATTCCCCATTCATGTGCACGCTGTCAAATGCGTCGGGGGCAGTTCCCATGCAAACCGCGTCAACATCGTCTAAGGTTAATTCACTAGTTTCGAGCGCCATACGCGCCGCTTCCCAGGAAAGTTCTTTGGCGGTCTCCTGGGCACGGCGTACAAATTTGGTCATGCCGGCGCCAATCACGGCAACTTTACGCATCCCCATGATTACCTCCTTTCAGTTGCTAAAAACAGCGACCGCAGCGCTGGTGGTGGGAACGCCACGCCAGGACTGGGCGAGGCCGATTTCGGCGTTCTCGAGTTGCCGAGGACCAGCTTCACCTCGCAATTGTAAGACGACCTCCAGGGCTCGCGAGAGGCCGGTTGCATCGAGCAGATTTCCCATACCCAAACTCCCGCCGGATATATTCACAGGCAATTCGCCATCCGCTTCGGTCAAGCCTTCCTCGGTGATCGATCCCGCCTCACCTACACCGCATAAACCCAGAGCCTCAAGAGATTGCAGCTCTTTATAGGCATAGAGGTCGTCTACCTCGGCAAAATCTACGACTCCAATTGGGCTGCGAATGCCCGCTTGCTGGTAGGCCATTCGTGCTGCTTTTTGTAGGTATGGGAGCTGTCCCCACTCGCGGTATTCCAGAGAGGGTGAATCATTGATCCAGCCAAGACCTAATATCCAGATTGGATTATCAGACAAGGCGCGCGCTTTCTCTTCGGAGGCCAATACCATGACGATAGCGCCATCGGAATGTTCAGCGGTCTCCCGCCGGTTCAGCGGCCAGGAAAGAGGTTGTCCGGAAAGCACCTCTTCGAGGGTTAAATCTGCACCATAAGGAGCGGATGGGTTGCGTAGTGCATTGCGGCGGTTCTTAACCACGACAGCGGCGCACTGCTCAGGAGTGGTGCCTGTTTCGTATAGGTATCGATTCATCTCCATTCCAGCCACAAAATGGGTGTTCAGGCGCAGTGGTCGATTGAGCACCGGGTCCTGTGCATAGGCGGTTACTTCTGGAAGGGTAAGAATATTCGATGCTTTGCTATGTCCTTCAATAGCAACAAGATCGAACATCCCTGTACGAATGAGCATGGCACCAGTCGCCAAACCATGCAAGCCATCTCCGGTAATTGTATGCACTGGTTTTAGCGCTGCTCCAATCTGATCAGGTGTGTATTCATCGAAGATGCTCGTCCCCTCGTGAAAGTCTTCGGCAACCGTAACAAAGCTTTGGACATCTCTGCGTGGATCAACGCCTGCATCGGAATAAGCTTTAACGGCTGCTTCATAGATCAGTTCTTTATAGGATAGATCGGGTGTGATGGGGCGGAAACCTGCCCATCCAACGCCGATGATCGCTACGCGATCATTCATGCTTGACCTCCTTTCAAAATTTTTCCGGCAGCGCGTGCCCGCTCCAAGACACGCTCAGCGGTTTTAATAATGGGCGCGTCGACCATTTTCCCTTCAAGCGCAAATGCCCCACGCCCGGACTGCTGATGAGCTGCATACGCCTCCATGAGGCGTAATGCATGGGATATAGCCTCGTCACTCGGTGTAAATGCTGATTGAACCGGCTCAACTTGATTGGGGTGGATAACTTGTTTACCTGAAAACCCCATTCGAGCGCCGAGCTGGCATTCTTGAAC
>DATCYX010000456.1:0-5014 GCA_036526235.1 Anaerolineales bacterium
TTAAAATATTCGGCTTTGACCATAAATTTCGGTGTATAGTCGCTCCTTTTACGTTTTAATCCACCTACAGATAGGAGGCGATTTGGATAAGCGCGATTATCGTAATCAAACGGTTATGAGCGTTATTCCTGTGCACATACATTTATGTGAAAGCTAGAGGAAATTCCCCCATCGCAAACTCTGACCAACCATCTTTCTAGGGCTGGCTATCTATGAATGGGTACACCTGCGCTATTTCAAGAATTCTTCACCAGGCAGGGATAACGAAGTAATTTAAACGAAAACGCACCCAGGTCTGGGTGCGGATCGTTTCTCATCCAAAAGGCTCCTCGGGTAGGACTCGAACCTACAACCTAGCGGTTAACAGCCGCCCGCTCTGCCGAATTGAGCTACCGAGGAATTTGGCGACGTGGATTATAAACTTAAGGGGTGGGGGTGTCAAGCGAATGAGTTAGACGCCAGCACATCGCACTTCACCTTACCTTACAACTTCATCAGTTCTCCTTTGATGGGCTATTCTAATAATGTATAATCGCTTAGCGTTAACCTGTCTAGAAGGTGTCTCAAAAATCCTTCCAACCATTTTTGAGATGAATTCTGACCATTTTCTCTTGGTGAAGCTGATATGGCATTGAAGGGTAACCTTCGCGATTTTTCGATCACGCAATTGCTCAACCTGATCAACCTGGCCCAGAAGACGGGTACGTTGGTCGTCGAAAGCCCCAAGCTGGCTGCCTGGGTCGCCTTTCGCGACGGGAAGCTGGCGTATGCGCAGATAGGGCAGGACGACAACAGCCTGGCGACCATCCTGTACCGCACCAAAAAGCTCAGCGCTGCCCAGCACCGCATCATCAAGGAGCGCGCTCCCCAAATGAGCGATAAAGAGCTGGGGCTGCTGCTGATCAACGCCAGTTACCTTACTCAGCAGGATATACTCGCCAGCCTGCAAGGCCATTTTACCGGAGTTGTACAGCAGCTCTTCACCTGGGGAGAGGGATTTTTCCGCTTTGATAACGATATTCTCCCTCCTAACGGGAAAATCATGGTACGGGTTAACCTGGAGAATATCATCCTCGAAGGCTCGCGCAAGCTGCGCGAATACGAACAACTTCAGGATGAGATCCCCAGCCTGGATATGGCTTTGAAATTTGCCGATCGACCGGGCACTAATCTGCGCAACCTGAGCCTGAGCGCGGATGAATGGCGGGTCATTTCGCTGATCAATCCCAAGAATTCCATCCGGCAGATCGCCGCAGCAGCCAATAAGAACGACCTGGAAATCCGCCGCATTGTGTATGGTTTTTTGCAGGCTGGTATTGTGGAGCTTATCCGCCCGGCGGGGGCACCGCCAATACCCGCCATGCAGAGGCAGTTCACCCAGCAGGGCAGTAAAACGGAGCAAAAATCGCTCATCAACCGCATCATTAGTCGTATCCGTTCTTTGTAGCGGATGAAAAGGACGTGGGAATCCCAGCGCCAATCAGCGCTGGGGCGAAAATTCCTCAAATGAGGATGGGTACATGCAAACGGTAAAAATGGTGGTCACTGGCCCCTTCAACGCAGGTAAAACCGAGTTCATCCGCTCCGTGAGCGAGATTGATGTGGTTTCTACGGAGAAAAAAATCTCGTCACGAGCCGAGCGAGTGAAAGAGACCACCACAGTTGCAATGGATTTCGGGCGCATCACGGTCGATGATGACCTGGTTCTGTACCTGTTCGGCACCCCCGGTCAGAAACGCTTCGACTTCATGTGGGAAATCCTTTCCGAGGGCATGTTGGGCTTTGTTGTCATGATAGACAGCACCCGTCCGGAGACCTTCCGCGAGGCCCGCTCTATACTGGAGACCTTCCGCGCTTATGCGCCTACACCGTATGTTGTCACTGCAAATAAGCAAGATAGCGATGAATCTTGGGATCTAGAGGATATGCGCATTGCATTGCGCTTGTCCCCCGAAGTCAAATTGCTTCCCTGCGTCGCCTTAGATCGGGAAGCGGTGAAGACCGTCCTGCTGGAATTACTTTACAGCATCCTGGCTGAGATGGATGAGGAGAAATCGTAACGCGAAACCGTGTCATCCATCACCACTGATCAAGGCATTGTACATTACGAAGTATTCGGGCGGGGGCGTCCCGTCATCTTGCTGCACGGTTGGCTGGGCTCATGGGGCTTGTGGCAAGACACCATGACCTGGCTCGGGCGATATTATCGCACCTATGCGCTAGATTTTTGGGGATTTGGTGAATCGGGCAAGAAGCGCGATTCTTACGCCGTGCAGGACTTTGTTAGCCTGGTAGACCAGTTCATGGAACAATTAGGCATTGCCCAGGCCCCGCTGGTAGGGCACAGCATGGGCGGGACGGTCAGCCTGTCGGTGGCTATCCAGTATCCGCAGCGCGTGAGCAATGTCGTTGTCATCGGCTCTCCAATCAACGGTTCATCGCTCAATTTCCTGCTGAAATTGTTCGGTTACCGGCTGGTGGCTTATATCGTGCACAACAATTTGTGGATATTGCGCTTGGGCTTTCGCTTACTGGCCCCTCTGTACACACGGGATAAGCGCTGGCCGGAGATGATGGATCGAGATCTGTCCAAGACTACCCTCGAATCATTTCTGATGAGCATTGCCACCCTGCGCCGCACCGATTTGCGTCCAAGCCTGGATCGAATCCGGGTCCCCGTGATGGGTATGTACGGCGATAAAGATATCGTCGTTGACCCAGGACAATGGAAGCCGTTGTTGGATGGTGCACCTCACACTCGCGTGGAACGATTCAAGGATGCAGGACACTTTATCATGCTGGATGAGCCCAAAAAGTTCGTCGAGACCATACAGGATTTTCTGGGTTGCGAGACATCAAGTCCATGACAGGAGAAGCGAACATTTTGATGCATAACTATTCGAACAAGATGGGGCGGATTGTCCTTGTAGCGATAGAGGAGATACTTGGCCGCAACGGCATCAACGCTACCCTGAACCTGGCCGGCCTCTCGCACTACATCAATAGTTACCCGCCCAATAATTTGGACCTGCAATTCAATTTCGACGATTTGGTTGAGATCCAGGTCGCCTTGGAAGAATTATATGGTCCCTTAGGAGGCAACGGCATCGCGCTGCGCTCCGGGCGAGCCTCCTTTAAATACTTCTTGCGCGAGTTTGGCCCGCCGTTGGGCATCACCGATGTATCTTTCCGCTTGCTCCCGCTCAATGAGAAGCTGAGCACTGGCGCGCAGCTCTTCGCTGAGATATTCAACCGCTATAGTGACCAGCGCGTGCGCGTAGAAGATACGCAAGAGCGCGTGTACTGGCATATAGAGCGTTGTCCGATCTGCTGGGGGCGCCAAACCGATCACCCGGTGTGCCACTTCATCGTAGGCTTTCTCCAGGAGACCCTGTATTGGGTCAGTGCAGGCAAATATTTTATTGTGGAAGAGACAAAGTGTGTCGCCATGGGCGACCCAGGCTGTACCATCGAGATTAATAAGCAACCCGTAGATTAGATGTTAAAGATCATCCTGCAGAGCCCCCAGTATATCCAACCCTTCAACGAGCGTGCTCGCGATCTGCGTGTTCACAATAAGCCACTCTGGCTGTTTCAGCGGGATGTTCTTTCTATTTATACCCGTCGAGAATTGGAACTGCCCCCTCGGGCTCCTCTGCCCAATACATCCGAAGAATGCCTGGTATATCGCGATAATCTGTTCTTCGATGCCCCGTACATCGATGCTTTTATCAAGGAAGCTAGACGCCGCGGACGCCCTTGCCAAGCGGCGTTTTCAGCAAGTGACCTTGCTTTCCGGGAGCATGCTCTCCCCTTGTCTGTCTCTTATACCCCGATGGATGACTTGTACCTGGCAGAATTATGGTATTACCCGCAGGGTGTGCAGCTCGAATCCGAGCCGCTGGTGATCGATCTGGGAGCGAGCGAGGTGGGGTACTATCATGTGCCCATCTATATGGCTTTTGAGCAGGGCGACCTGGTATTTCAGGTACCGCGCCGTGGTTTGCTTGCCATCGACTCTTGGGTGCATATATTCATAGCAGATGTGGTCTTTGGGGTTTTTTCGCGTGGGGCGCGTTTTGAGGATCGCCTGAAGGACGATCCGCTCTTCAAGCTGCGTATCCTGGCGCGCGCCATGTACGAGGGGAAGCAAGTGCTTCAGTCTTCGGAATTGGTTAAGGTGGGTCGGAACTGCGTGATCGATCCGCACGCGGTTATCCATGGTCCGACCACGATTGGCGATAATGTGACCATCAACGCCGGGTCGGTGGTGGAAAACTGCATTATTGGTGACAATGTTAATATCTCTCAAGGTTGCCACTTGATGCTATCGGTGGTGGGGGATGGGGCGTTCTTGCCTTTCCGTTCCTCGCTTTTTATGACGACACTTATGGACAATAGCATGGTAGCCCAGAATACCTGCTTGCAGATGAGCGTCATTGGGCGGAACACATTTATCGGGGCTGGTTCGACCTTCACCGATTTCAACCTGCTTTCCATCCCCCTGCGTGCCCTGGATGGCAATAGCCTGCTGAACCATGCCAACCGTCCAGTATTGGGTGGCTGCGTGGGGCATAACTGCCGTATAGGCTCGGGGATGATCGTTTATCCCGCCCGAACCATCGAGTCGGACGTGGTTTTACTCGCTACGAGCGAGCGCTATGTGATCACGCAGGATGTGCGCTATGAAGATAGCGATCACCACAGGCTGCCTTTTGGTGAAGTGCACCCTCGCCTTTACCCGCGCCAGGCTGAGGTGGTCAGTGAATCCTGGTAAGCAAGAGAACTAAGGCTCCTCCGGGGAATTCGGGATATGCCAAATTGGGACGTTTCCCGCTTGAACCGGAAGGCAAACAATATATTGGGAGGCTCATATGGCAAAAGGCCGGTTGCTCATTGTAGAAGACGATACAGACATCTCCACCATGTTGCGTATCTTCTTTAATGGCCTGAATTATGAGGTGGATATTGCCGCGCGCGGCAGCGATGCACTGGAAAAGACCCGCCAAAACTT
>DATCYX010000457.1:0-16376 GCA_036526235.1 Anaerolineales bacterium
TAAGGTGCGCCTTCAGCAAAGAGTTTGTGCCACTTTTGGGCGTAGCCTGCGCTATCCAGGCCATCTGCCGGCCCATTATAGGCAACCGTCATCCACACAGAGATCTCTTCCTGGGTCTTGGGCTTGTCGCTCTCGCGCGGCCCCAGCAGGTAGAGCACTTCATCGGGGCGTTGCGAATCGATCTCCACGCTGAAGCCTGTGGGGACCAGCAGGCAAAAGCCATTCTCTTTGCTAACATAAAGGCTGGTGCCTTCTTCAGGGGAGGGGCAAATGTCTTCCGGGTCTGGCAATTCGGTCTTGATAGGAGCGGGGGTGGGTTCCGCTGGTTCTTGGGTTTCCACGGGAGCTGGCTCGGTGGGTGCGGGAGCAGGCTGGGTGCGGGCGGTAAGGATACTGCAGGCTGAAGTGGCCACCAGCAGCGTGGCGATCAAGGGTAGCCAGCCTATTCTGCGAAGTTGGGTCATGTTGATGTAATCTCCTCTAGCGTAATGTGCTCCGTGTGCGGAGGTAGCTTGGATCTTTACCCGGGATGATCGTCTTCATAGAGCGAGGCGAAGCCTTCTCTCAGGGCGTACAAGGCTGCCTGGGTACGGCTGGCTAGGTGCAGCTTGGCCAGGATGTTGCTGACGTGGGTGTAGACCGTCGTTGTGCTGACCACCAGCGTTTCCGCGATCTCCTGGTTGCTCTGGCCACGTGCCACCAACTTTAACACCTCGACCTCTCGCTCGGTGAGATGTTCGGGTGATGGTGGGCGCTCTCCCGGACTGGCGATCTCCTTCAGTAGCTTCTGGGCGATCGCTGGATGCAGTGTGGCTTCTCCCTGGTTCACCTGACGGATAGCCCGCACCAGGTCTTCGGGCGGGGTATCTTTTATCAGGTAGCCCAGCGCACCTGCCTTGATCGCCGGAAATACTTTATCGTCCGTTGCAAAACTGGTCAGCACCAGGATGCGCACCTGCGGTTGGTTGGTACGGATCTGGCGCGTCGCCTCGATTCCATCCATGATAGGCATTAATAAATCCATCAGCACGATATCCGGCTTAAGCCTTTCAACCTCGCTTACTGCATCCTGACCGTTGCTCGCCTCGCCAATGACCTCGATGCCGGGCTCGGTTTCCAGTAGGCCACGAATGCCCCGGCGCACGATAGGGTGGTCTTCGGCGATGAATACCCGGATCATACTGTTCATAATGACGCCTCCACCTTTACTTTTGTTCCTGCCTTTGGAGCGCTTTCAACCGAGAGTTTGGCTCCTAGCTGCTCAGCCCGCTCGCGCATGCCGCGCAAGCCCATGCCACCCTGGGTACCCACGACCGAGAGGTCAAAGCCGAGACCGTTATCGGTGACTTCCAGGATGGCTTTCCCCCCCTCCTGCGAGAGAGATACCCTGACCTGGCTAGCCTGGGCATGCTTGAGGGCGTTATTCAGCGCTTCTTGTGCGATGCGGTACAGGCCCACTTCGATATGGGGGGGCAGCCTGCCGATATCCGCCACCTGGATGAGCGTTTCCAGCCCGCTCCTTGCCTCCACCGCCTCCAGCCGGGAGCGCAGAGCAGCAGCCAGGCCTTCGTTCTCTAGTATGGGGGGGCGCAGCTCAAAGATCAGCAGGCGGGTCTCCTGCAAGGTGTTCAATGCGCTCTGGCGGATGTCTCTCATATAATCCTCGGCGGCCTGTGTCTGGCCTGCGGCCAGTTTTCTGGCAGCAGCCTCAGATTGTAAGGTCAGCCCGTACAGGGTCTGGGCGACGGAATCGTGCAGTTCGCGTGCCAGGCGGTTGCGCTCTTTGGCTACTGCCAGCTCTTCGGTCTGCCCAGCAAATTCCTGCAGTTTCTTGTGAGCCTCCCGGAGTTCTCCCAATAGCTCTTCGCTTTTTTGACGCGCCTCCTCAGCTTGAACTGTGAGAAATGAAAATGCAGCCACGAAAAACATAGCTCCAAAATATAGCAGGATAAAAGAAATAGCTTGAGGCCAGCCAAATTGATGGATCTGCCCCACAATGTTGGCCAAGACGAAGATAATCACCCAAATGGACGCAGCCCGGCGTGGAAATATTAATACCGCCTGCCCGCAGAGGGGTAACAAGAGGATCGCAAAGAAGTCTAGCTCAAAATAAAAGAGCATGGCGACCATCACCAGGGCTGTTTGTAAGGCCAGGTATAGATGGGCGCGCCAGGTAGAGCCCTTCGTAATCAAGGGTTCCAATCCCATGAGGATGCCATAGAGTACCAGCATACCGCTGACCAGCCAGGTCAGTGGGTGGCTGGCTTCGATGAACTCCGTAATCCAGCGTATTGTGACGGTCACCCATAGCAGGTAACTTACGAGCGAGAATATAAGGGCGCGTGGTCGGCGATGAGTAAGGTAGCCTAATTTTGTTGTCATGTGTGCACATCCAAATCCGAAGGAAACCCGATTGAAATCATTATATGAACAAATATCCCCCGCATCAATACATAAAATTATGGATATGGGGGTCTGGGAGATAAATAGTTTTATGGATGTCCATTTCCAGGCTTTTTCGGATGACAACTAAGGTGAACTTGGGCATACTGAGATCAAAGATTTCAGCAAACCAAATATACGGAGGTGTGCAATGTTTAGAAAGTCAATAATCTCTCAAATGTCCCTGGTCATGATTGCTGTACTCACTGTGCTGGCTCCCCTCTCAACTGGTTACGCCCATCCTTCGGATGAAACTAGTATCTACACCTTGGATGGGGCTTCCAGTGAATCAGAATCTATGGAGAGCTTTGTAGACCAGTATGTAGCCGATGGCATGCAGGCAGCCCACGTTCCAGGTTTTGCGGTTATCGTGGTGAAAGATGGGAAAACCCTGATTTCCAAGGGTTACGGCTATGCCGATCTTGAGCAACGAATCCCGATGACCCCACAAACGAACCTGCGCGCCGGATCGGTGTCAAAGCCAGTCGTTGCCACGGCTGTCATGCAACTGGTCGATCAAGGCTTGGTGGAGTTGGATGCCCCCATCAGTAGATACATCCCGGACCTGGAACTGACTGATCGATTTGGGCAAGGTAGCACGGTAGCGCAGTTGCTCACACATCAAAGCGGTTACACGGATGCTGACTTGCTCTCGCATGCCCCGACCCTCGAAGAATGGCAGCCGTTAGGCGAGTATCTGCACGAGAATCTAGGTCCGCGCGATATCCAGCCTGGTGTGATGGCTTACAGCAGTCGAAACACTGCGCTGTTAGGCTACATGATTGAAAAAATCACCGGTCTTCCCTATGACCAGGCCATTGCGCGCAGCCTTTTCGATCCCTTGGGCATGAGCAAAACGACATTTACACAGCCACTACCTGATGAGATCAGAGCCAATCTGGCAACAGGCTATTTCTATCAGGGTGGCACTTACGAGATTGTGCCCCTGGATTATGTACGTTCCTCGCCGGGCATCGCTATGGTGACCACCGCTGAAGACATGGGGCAGCTTATGCAAGCTCTGCTCAACGGTGGTCAATTCAATGGCATGCAGGTCTTGAAGGCGGAGACCACGGAAACGCTGCTGACACGCCAGGCTGCAGCTCATACTTATTCTCGTGGAAAGTCTTATGCATTTTCCGAAAACCGTCTCGGTGGGCGGCAGGTGTTGAATCATGATGGCAACGGGATCGGGTTTGGTAGCCGGATGATCCTGGTACCGGAGCACGATTTGGGTATCTTTATCAGCACCAACCATCGCCAAACTCAATTTGATGCCAATACCCAAACGCCGGCTTTCGTCTTCATCCGGGATCTGGCTAGCGCGATTTTAGAGCGGGAGGTTCCGGAAACGCCTCAAAATATCTCCGCGCTCACACCATTGCCAGACGCAGCCGAGCGAGCGGGTCGTTATGCCGGGCATTACCAGCTGGCAGGGTCCCCGTTGAAAGATTTCTTCAAAATCCAATTACTGCTGGACAATGTGGATGTGAGCGATAATGGCGATGGGTCGATAACCATCGGCTCAAAGAGTTATGTCGAAGTGGAGCCGCTGGTCTTCCAGAGACAAGATAATGCCAGCTCCTTCGTCGTTTTCATCGAAAACGCCCGAGGTGAGGTGGAATATCTGACCTTTGGTGGCACCGGATCGTACAAGAAGGCAGGCTGGTACCAGACGCTGAACTTCACCATCGGGTTGGTGGCTGGCATGCTGCTCATCTTTCTGTCTTACATCGTGACTTGGCCTTTCCTGCGTCAAGGCTCCTGGCTGGCCTGGGCAATAAGCCTGCTCAACCTGATTTTTCTGGTCGGGTTTGGGATCATGATCGCAACCGCAGATATCGTCCTGTTCTTCAAAATGATCCCACTGCCCATGCGCTTATTGATGGCGCTGCCCTGGATTAGTGCCCTGGGCACGCTTGGATTGCTTGTAAGCCAGTTTAGGCGCTCGAGTCGGCAAGGCACTTCCCGGTGGGGCCAGATCCACACCTCGCTCATGACGATCGCCTCCCTGGCCTTCCTCTGGTTTGTCGCTTACTGGAACCTTCTTCTGAGATGAGTGCAAGAAATTAGCACATGCCTCACGAGTCGACTTAATGTTCAGCCCCCTGCCCACGCAATGAACGGGTGAAGGGGCTGAGCCGCGCTTGCTTTGGGATAGCTTAAAACCCGCGCACCTTATCTGGCTTAACTCGGATGGCAACATGATAATCTTCGCCCATGCTCTCCGGTGTCATGTCGATGTCGGCGATGCCTTGCCGGTACTTTTCGAGATAAGCCGCGTGACGGTGCGCAAGGGGAGCGCTCTCGTCTAGGGATGCCCTCCCGGTGAAGACAACTACATCTTCGCCGCTCTCCCCGGAGTCAAAATGCAGTGAGACGCGCGGATTGCGGCGGATATTGCGCAGTTTATATGCAGTGTCTTGGGTGTAGATCAGGAATGAATTATCTTCCCAAACGAACCATACTGGGTTGGGCTGCGGCGTGCCGTCACGTCCTACCGTGGTTAGCCAGATGACCTGCTCATCTTGCAGGCGGCGCGCCACGCGCGCACCATACTCGGTGGTTAGGTCTATGATCATCAGTTCTCCTTTCACTTTCCAACTTGTCCCAACAACCAACGGGTCACTGATGTAGCTTACTGGCTGTTCGGGGTGGGTTAACCTTTGCTCTGGTGTTAAGCAAGGCTGCGCCGACTGCTTTCCATCTGGATGTACAGAACCGCCATTCCGATCAAGACCAACGTTACACTGATCAAATACCAATTCAATAGCCCGTTGAAAAAGTCTGCCTGGTTGAATAGCGCCCCGATGACGACCAGGATGTGCCACAGGCCAATGCTTTGTAATCCTACCCGCCAGGCACTCCAGCGGGGATCGCGCGATATGACAATGCCCCCCACACCCAGCAGGGCAAACCAGCCGCTCAGCACGCGCGCGGTCAGCGGGGTGAGCTGCCATGGCCATAAGCCGATGACCCACTGCGGGGCGATAAATCCAATTACAGCGAAGATGAACAGGAAAACGCCTAGCAATCGCAGGCTCCAGCGTGCAACCACTGGGACCAGCAGATCGTTGGCCTCGGGAATGCCCGGATCAGTTACGCGGTTGCGTAGCCACATCCAAGGGACGAGAAATGGCGTGATGACATACAGGCCCAGCCACAGGATGAAAGGAAAATGTCTGATGTCGAAGCGGTCCCAATGGAGCGCAGTTGCCAGGAGCATGGCGACCGTGAAGGTTGTCACCGGCGGGAACCCTGCCGCGATGTGGTGCCAGCGCCGGCCGAAGATGGCGTTAATGAATAGCCATGCGCCGCCAAGATAACCCGCCCCTATGAAGACAGCCGTCATATTTGGCTGGATCTTCCATGCGAAGCGCTCACCTGATAGATTAGGGTAGAAGTATAGGATGATAAAGGCCAATACCAGGAAGGGCACGACCACCGCCGAGATGAGGCGTGTTGAGCGGAAGATTTGGTTATTTGGGGTTTCTGTCGTCATGGTTTTTGAATACCTGTAAAGCTAAGATTCGGTTTGATGTATATATGTTAAACGCCTTAATCTTTGAAAGGATGCGCGCTCAGATGTACCACGCAGTCTGGGTACTGGGATTGCCTCCATGACCCCCAATTATAATGGTTAAGAGAGTCGGAGACGCATCGGAACGACCTAGAAAATGCGTTCACCACCCCTTGCAAGGGGCAAATTCAACCATTGACGGGCTGAATAAAACAAGATAAAGTATAGTTGTAAGGTGTGAGAGAAGGCTATTTGGACTATCTATCAATGAATCAATTTTCACTAAACTGCAATATAGTTCGACAGATATTGGAAGGAGGATAATCATGGCTTACAGTTTCAAAAACTCACGCGGTGTAACCTATTATCTGCATGGAAAGACTCGCACCCTTTCGAGCGGTAAAACGACGACGCTTTATTATTTCGCGAAAGCTGTCCAGGCGGGTGCATTAGACGCCGTACCAGCAGGGTACGTCGTATCCGAAAGCAAGAACGGGTTGCCAGTTCTAAAGCGCAAGTAAACCAATCAATCTAGTTCTCTGAAGGAAAGGGTGGCTCACAATGAGCCACCCTAGTTTTAGCGCGTATATTTACTCGTGCTTGATCGCCTCGACAATGTTGATGTGCGCTGCCCGCCGCGCGGGGTAGATCGCCGCCATCTGTACAATCACTAAAGCGATCAGAGCGCCGATGATATAGGGCTGGGCTGTGAACAGGAAAACCAGGTCGTAGCCAATCATCAGATTGGTACCCAGTATCAGCACGTGGGCGATGGCGTAACCGAAGCCAAGTCCGTAGATGCCGCCCATGATGCCCAGTGCCTGAGCCTCCGCCAGCACCATACGCAGCACCTGGCGGCGGGTCATCCCTAAAGAGCGCAGGCCGCCGATCTCTCGCTGGCGTTCCATCACGTTCATGGTCAGCGTATTGATCACCCCCAATGCTCCGATAATCACCCCAATCAGGTTGAGCACGTCAAACAGGCGGAAGGACCGGTCCATCAGGTTCAGGATGTTGTCTTTGAACTCTTCTGTAGTCTGTACGCTGATGTTGCGCCGTTTTTGGTAGCGCCCCTCGATCTCCTCCGCGACCACAGCTACAGAGTTTCCCTGCGCAGTCTTGATCGTGAAACGATCAGCACCAGTTTCTCCGAACCAGCGTTGTAAAACAAGATAGGTGCTATAAATCACCAACCCTTGGCCGGTGAAATCCATTACGATCCCGGCTATATAGAAGCCTTTTTCCCCACGTCGGGTGAGAAGGTAAAGCGTGTCACCCTGGTCCAGTTGGTAGCGGTCGGCAACTACATTAGAGATGAACACTGCATCTCCTTGCTCCAATCGTTGCCAATTTGCTTGCGTATTACCCTGACCAGCAGCGAACTCCATGTCGCTGATCTGGCGGAAGGTGCTTGGCTCGATAGCATTCAGGACGATCGTGTCACCCACTGATTGATCCTCCGGAACAGAGCGCTGCGCAGCTCGTACCAGGATGATGCGCGTGGGTGTAACCACTTGCACACCGTCCACGCTGGCGAGTTGGCGTCCAAAAGATTCGCGCATGACGATTGGCGAGCGCACGTACAGGTCGCCACCTAAGGCATTCACGATCCAAGCAGTCATGTCCTCTTTGAAGGAATATGCCAGCGAATTGATGCTGATAATCATGGTCAACGCTACCATCAGCGAGGCGACGGTTAGCGCTGTTCGACTTACCGAGCGACGCACATTCGCCGAGCCCAGGGCTCCCTCCCGCCCATATAATACTGTAGCCAGCGGGCGTGCGAGCCGCTCCAGCCATCCGCTTGCCAGGGCCACTGTCAAAGTAGCGCCTAGAAGAATGAGCAGGATCGATGTGCTGCCCACGGTAAAACGTATCTCTGTTGGCCATGTGATGTGATAGAGCGTGATCCGCCCTACAATGAGCAGGGCTAGCCCAGAGATCCACACTGCAGCCCGGACTCGTTCTATGCTGCGGGTGCGCACCCGTAGGGCCGCCAAAGGCGAGATGCGCGCCGCCTGCGTTGCCGGGATCAGTGCTGCTCCGAGAGTCACTCCAACCCCCACGCCTAAGCTTTGCACCAGCCCCTCTAGGGGCACCCTAGCCAGGTTCTCCACCGGAATAATCACTTCGCTGACCAGTTGCATCAAGCCGCGCGCCAGCACAATCCCCGCGCCGATGCCCAGCAGCGATCCCACGCTTGAAAGCAATATGGCCTCAGCCAGTACCATCTGTATGATGCCTCGGCGGGGCATGCCAATTGACCGTAGCATGCCAATTTCCCGCGTGCGCTCCACGATGGTCATGGAGAATGTGTTGTAGATCAGGAAGGCACCCACAAACACGGCGATGACGGAGAAGAAGCTCAAGCCTAATTGGTAGGTGGCCATCATCTGGCTGACAAGCTGCCCGCGACCTGCAGGGTAGATCACCTCGGCATCCCGCCCCAGGCGTTCGTTCAGGCGGTCTTTGAACGATTCCAGTGCGGCTGGATCTTCGCTGATGGCGTTCTCCAAGCGCAAGCCGATCTCGTCCATCCCGCTGCCCATTGCAAACAGATCTTGCACAACCTGTATAGGCGCAAAGGTTACCACCCCGTCATTGAGCAGCGCCACGCCTTCGTCAGCCAGCAAGCCCACAATCTCCAGGCTATCGCGTCCCGATGGAGTCAAGATCTCAAGTTCATCACCTATCGCGAGCTTTTTCTCTGTGGCGTATTTCTCCGGCAAGACGGCTTCGTATTCGTCAGAGAGCGGCATGCGTCCAGCGGCAAGTTTATACACACGTACCTGAGTATCGAGGTCGGGGTCCACGCCGTAAAGCACGAGTAAATTGCCTGCGGCGATGCCATTGATTGAAAAGGCGATCTGCCAGGATTTGGCCTCGCTGGCTAGCAAGGTTTGCACGCGCACGGAGGGTGCCGCTGCCAGCACGCCCTGAAACTTCTCAGCGCGGAAGAGCGTGTCTTCCTCCAGTTTGTCTGCACCACGGTTGGCTGGTACCACCACCAGGCTGGCTTGTCCAGTCGCCTGGTCGAACACCTGGCGGATCGAATCCAGGGTGCTCTGGTTTGTCATCTGGATGGCCAAAACGACCGCCACACCCAGCACAATGCCCAACAGAGTAAGCAGCGTGCGCCCCCACCGCGTGCGCATATTCCGCTGAGCAAGGAAGAAAGGTGTACTCATAGCTCCAAAGACGCCATCACTTCAACAATTTTATTGACGGACACACCTTCTGTGCCATTGTTCAGGCGGTGCACGATTTGCCCATCTTTGAGGAATACCACCCGGTCGGCATAGGAAGCGGCGCGCGGGTCGTGGGTGACGATGACGATGGTCGCCTCCAGTTCGCGGCAAGCCTTGCGCAGCAGATCCAGTATGGACTTGCCCGAGCGCGAGTCGAGATTGCCGGTGGGCTCGTCGGCCAGCACGATCTCCGGATCATTGATGAAGGCACGCGCAATAGCCACCCGCTGCTGCTGCCCACCGGAAAGCTGGTCGGGCAGGTGGCTGGCGCGGTCCTCCAGGCTCACCAGCGATAACAGCACCTGAAGGCGTGCTTTGTATTCTGACGCCGTCCGTCCGTCTATAAGCAGCGGGAGTACCACGTTCTCGGCGGCGGTCAGCGTGGGCAATAGGTTGTAAAACTGGAAGATGAAGCCGATCTTCTGCCGGCGAAAGCGGGTGATTTGGTCGTCACTCAATTGCGAGAGCGGCTGTCCTGCCAGGACGACCTCGCCTGAAGTGGGCGTATCCAGGCCGCCCAGCAGGTGCAGCAAAGTGGATTTCCCAGAGCCTGATGGCCCCATGATGGCGACGAACTCGCCCCGCTCAACAGCAAAGTTAACATCGTTTAGCGCGGTGACGGTCACATCCCCCATTTGATACTGTTTGGTAAGTTGTCGAGTCTCAAGAACGATCATTGGACAATAAATTGATACAGTTTTATTTATGAGCTTTGGGAGTATACTCGTCCCTTCCAGGTGACCCCCTTGCCCGAAAGCACGTTATATGCGGAAACAAACATCATGGCTGTGAAGAGCAATGTCCCCAGCGGCAAGGTGAAGGCAAATAAGGGAGAGATGCCCATACCTCGTGAAACCCGCATTCGCTCGGCAATCAGGTAACCCCAGACAATCAGAGCCTGTATGGCAATGATAGCCGCCACGATGCCTCCCCCGGCGGCAAGCCAGACTACTCCGGCCAGCAGCCAAAAAGGCAGGATCAGCGCCCCCAGCAGCCCAACCACCGCCCCGAAAAGCAGCAGCCACAGGCGGTCTTGCAAGCCAAGGTAGATGTTTTTCGTCCAACCTTCCCAAATTTCAGGCAGCGAGGTGTACATGCGCGTGCGCGCAACCAACCGACCGTCGGCGATCACCAGGCGGTGCCCGGCTCGCTTAACCAGTTCAGCCAGGGCTTTATCCTCGTCGATGCGCCCGCGCACGGCCTCGTGCCCGCCTAGCTTGTGGTAAACATCAGCCCGGATCAGGATAAACTGCCCGTTGGCTATAGCGTCGGGTTTCTGCGGGTCATTGACGCGAGCCGCGGGAAAGCCGAAAGACAGTGCTGTGAAGACCAGTGGCAGGATAGATTTTTCCCAAAAGCTGCCCAGCTCCTGGTCAGTCAGCATCGTGAACAGGTCGGCGCGCTGGCTTTGTGCACAGGCATATGTTGCGGAGAGTAGTTCGGGGATGGCGAAGGTATCTGCGTCCACGAAGCATAGCCAGTCGCCGCGCGCTACAGCAGCTCCCTGAGTCAGGGCATATGGTTTGCCTGCCCAGCCTGTAGGGAGCTCGTCACCTTGAATCACAATCAGGCGCTGATGGGCGTTTGCCGAGGAGCGCTGCAGGTCTGCAAGGATGCGCGGCGTTTCGTCGGTAGAGCGGTCGTCCACCACGATGACCTCAAAATTCGGGTAATCCTGTGCCAGCAACGCCAGGATGCAGCGACGGATGTTACGATCCTCGTTGCGGGCTGGCACAATTACGGATACCAAAGGTGGGTTGGTGTTAATCTCTGAGAGGGAGAGCGATGGACGGACAACGACCTCCATGCGGTACTGGCTGTGGATCCAGTACGTGATCGCCAGACCGACCAATAATCCGATTGTGGAAAGTGTCAAGAGGAAAAGGTCCATTGGTAATACAGTAAATGCGTGCTTTATGTCACGCGCACAGTCGACCCCCTATCGGTCTTCTCTACCTCGATACGTGTGGGAAACGCGTCCTTGAGTTCATCGATATGGGTGATCACCAGGATTTTGGCAAAATCCTGACGCACCAGGTTGATAGCCTCCACCAGGCGCTGGCGGCCCTGGGCGTCCTGGCTGCCGAAACCCTCGTCGATCACCAGGGATTGCAAGCGGGCTCCGGCGCGTTGTGCCAGCACTTCGGAGAGCGCCAGGCGGACGGCAAAATTGACGCGGAAAGCCTCGCCACCGGAAAACATCTCGTAATCGCGCGTCCCAGCACCATCAGAGATCTGGATGTCCAGGGTCTCCCTCAGATCCTCCCGGCGGCGATCCTTGTAAGCTGCCTGGGTGACGAAGCGCACCGACATGCTACCTCCGCTTAGGCGGTCTAGGATGCCATTGGCGCGCCCCTCAATCTCGGGTAGGGCTTGCTCAATAAGCAGGGCTGGCACGCCATCCTTGCCGCAGGCGCGTTCCAGTTGTTTGTAGCGACCTACTTGCCGGGCGATCTCTTCGCGTTGTGCTTCGTATTCCTTGCGGCGCGTCTTGAGTGTATCCAGTACTTGCACCTTTTGCTGCGCCGCGCCCACATCTCCGCGCAGCTGGTTCTCTTGCTCTTGGGTAGCCAGCAGCTCAATCTCAGCGGTCTCCACGTCAGGCGCCTGCGCTTCAGCTTGATCCAGCGAGGCGCGTGCGCTCTCATGTTCATCTTGCTGGCGGGTGAACTCGTCTTTTAGGGCTTTAATCTGCGTCTGCAGGTCGGCGATCTCGCGCTCCAGTGGAGAGAGGGCGGCCCGCGCCTTCTCAAGATCGCGCATGGCCGCGTCCGCTGGACGACCGTCAGCCTCTTTGCGGCGGGCAGCGTCGTGAGCCGCGGCATCGTAGCCAATACCCTTGAGCTCAGCGTCGATCTCGGCTAATCGGTCGCGCGCCTCGGGGCTGAAAGCATCTTCTTGGAGGCTGGAGGTTATCTCTGCCAGGCGCGCTGCTCCAACCGCCTCCCAATCCTGGATGGCTTGCTGGATGTTCTCTAGCTGGGTGTCCAGGCGGGCGATGTTTTGGGTTTGCACGAGCTGCTCTTTTTCAGCCTTGCTAAGGATGTCAATTTCCGCCTCCAGCTGGCTGACCCGCTGTTTGGTGTCTGCAAGCAAGAGCTGGTTGGCTCGGAAGCGGTCTCCCATGTCTGTGCCCTGGCTGTTCAAGCTTTCGATCAGCGCATGGCGCTCAGCAACACCCAGCGGTTGCCCGCAGGTGGGGCATTCCGCGCCTTCCGCTTGGCTGAGCTGGTCAATGCGCGCCTTCAGCTCATCCATCTTCTCTTTGAGCAAGGGGTTTTCCGCATTGGCATCCGCCTGCTGCTGCTTGGCTAATTCGAGATCTGTCTTCAGCTTGTCGCGCTGCTCCAATTGCCTCTTCGATTGGTCAAGCGCTTTGCGAGCTTCCTTTTGTGCAGATTGCAGATTGCCGAGGGTGGATTGTTGCTCACGGATCTCTGAGCGCCGTTTTTCCAGGGATTGTTTTTCTTGCTCCAAACTGGCGCGGGCGGCGTTGATCTCGTCCAGGGGCGCTTGGCGGCGCTTCTCGTGCTCGCGGAAACGAACCGCGATCTCGTCCCAATATTCTACGTCTGTGCGCGCCTGCTGCCAGGCCTGGTAATCGGTTTCAATCTGGCGGGCGTGTGCCAGTGTCTGCTGGTAAGCTTCTTGCTCTTGCGAGCGAGCAGACAGGCGGTTCTCCAATTCGACAAGCTGCCTCTTGGATGTGTCTGCCTGGCGGGCAAGCGCCTCTACCATCTTGCGCCGCTCTGCTAGGCTAGCGGCTATGGAACGCATGCTCTCCAGGGCGGTTTCTTGTGCCTTGCGCGATTTGGACATCCGGTTGAGCTGGACTTGCAGCTCTTTCAGGTGAGCCTTGCGCGCTTTTTCTTCATCTAGCTCGGCGATGACCTCAGCCAGCCGCCCATCCAAGGAGGTCATATCGCCCTCCAGAGCTTTGCGGCGCTCGGCAGCCCTCTGCCGGTATATTTCCCAAATCTCCAGCCCCAAGATAGAAGCCAGGATGCGCTTGCGGTCGCCAGGTCGCTGCTGGGTGAACAAATCGGCCTTGCCCTGCAAAAAGAACGAGGCGTTGACAAATGTTTCGTAATCCATGCGCAGCGTCTGCTCGATGTGCGCCTGGGTTTCGCGCAGCGTCCTCTCCGACAGTGGTTTCCAGGTGGCAGTCTCTAACTGGGGGTTGATCGTTGCGTGCTGTCCACCATTTTGTTTAATTTGGAATTCGAGTTGGGTCGTTTTACCTCGCGGCAGGCTGCGCTGTACGCGGTAGATGTTACCCTCGTAAGCAAAGACCAGACTGACCTCGGCGGCATTCGATTGGGCGTTGATCAGCGTATCGTCGCGCTTGCGCGCTACGCCGAAAAGTGTCCAGGTGATCGCATCCAGCAGGGACGATTTGCCAGCCCCGTTGGCCCCGGAGATGCAGGCCAATTCTATAGCAGACAAATCCAGCTCAACCGGGTCGCGGTATGAGAGAAAACCAGAGATAGATAGAGAAAGAGGAATCATGGATCGATTTGACCCCGGAGCTTGGCATTTTTAGATGCGGGTCGAGATGCCCGGAAGATAACTAGCCAAGCAATTTATCTGCAGAGTGCGGTATGTATTGTACTGCAAAACTTTTTATTTACCTTACCCCCTTGGGATTGGCGTAGAGCAATCGCATTTGGGCGATTCCCCACCACTGAGGAGAGAAAATGGGGTGTTTTGGTGGGGGTATGCCCCTACCAAAACACCCCAAACACATTTTTTTTGCGGGATTGCACATGCCCTTCCGGGGATATGCAATTGCCCTGGGCATTGGCGGAGAAATGTGGTTCCCCCCTGGCAAGAACTAGGGAGGCATGGAACTAGCCTGTGCCTACGGCATGTGTCTCGGTTTGATGGATAGGGCGGTAACCGCGGGCTGCCTGCTCTGGCGTGGGCAGCGAAGCCTCGTCGGGCTTGTCCGAAAGGCCGAAGAGCAGCGCCCCCCGCTTGCGCCACTCCAGCGCCATGGAGCGCACTTCCTGCGTGATGACGATCTCCTCTGCCAGTAGCTTCTCGGTCGGGTCAGCATCGCCAAGAATCCCCATGCGCCCCACCGTCTCCAGGAACTCGTTGCGGCGGAAGGATTTGAAAGGTGTGGGGTCGCCGCGGACCACATTGGCGTAGATCTGGCGGTGTACTTGCTCCAGCGCTGAGGGCAAATTGACTGCCTGCGCTTCCGCATGATCAATAAACTGGCGGAATGAGGTCATTTTTCCACTCCGCACCTGCCGGACGACATCCTCCAGGTCGTACAACCCGCTTCCCAGTACCAGGCAGATGTAAGCCAGGTAATCCTGGTTGTCGGCAGTGAAGGGGTGAAATTCCGGCTGATTGAGCTGGTCGTAAGCGCGCTGGAAAGCTGCTGCGTTGAAGGACTCTCCCAGGATGCTTGCCACAGTGATGTGTACGGCCCTCACCCGCGCCTGGTCGATAGTTTGGCTGTTGCGCCCGCGCGCACCGATGGCGGTCTTATCCAGGTCGATGACCACTGCGGTGTCCTCGCCGATGGGCATCCCACGCCCTTCGCAGTACCGATCGAATTCCTGCATAGCCGCCCAGCGGTTAGCGAGATAGAGGGACTGTTCATTGGCCAAGGGGATTATTTCTACCGCGGGTGGCTGCCTGGTCTCTGAGCCGATGAAGGCCAGCCCGGGCCAGCCGCCTGCCTGACAGATATTCTCAAAAGCCGTGCCATCTAGCAGGCGCGTGTCTCCGATCAGGACCAGCTTGCGGATGGCGGTATGCGGGGCATCTTGCCTTTGTGCCTGCTGTAGCAGTTCCACGATAACGCGGGCGTAGTCTGGTTCGCTCTTGCGCGGTATCTGCCCTTCGGGCAGTCCGAGCCGCACGCGCAGGCTCTCCAGAGATGGCAAACGGGGGTCGGCTGGCTCCAGGTTGCGATATACAATCCGGTCGGCCAGGAACTCACTGACTGAAGAACGGCCAAAAACACGAAACATCGATATTCTGTACCCTTTATAACGACCCCAAAAAGGCAGCCATTCGCGCCAGTGCCCGATCGATAATCTCTGGCGAGGTGGCGTAGCACAGGCGCAGGTAACCCTCCCCGCCGGGGCCAAAGTCTGTCCCTGCCAGGACAGCCACGCCCCCTTCGTCCAGCAAGCGGGCTGCCAGCTGGTGTGATGAGAGCCCGAATGACTTGATATTTGGGAAAGCGTAGAATGCCCCTGCCGGCAGCTGGCAGCGCACCCCAGGGATGGCGTTCAACCCGGCGACGATGCGATTGCGGCGGTGCTGGTATTCGACTGTCACCTGGTCTACCATCTCCTGGTCGCCGCTCAGTGCCTCGATACCGGCAACCTGGGTGAAGGTAGCAGTGCAGCCAACGGAGTGGGTCAGCAGCAGCTCGACACGCTCTGCCAAGGCCTCCGGCATGATCCCAAATCCCAACCGCCAGCCAGTCATGGCATAGGTCTTGGAGAAGCCATCCACAAGGATGGTGCGCTCTTTCATGCCAGGCAGGGAGATGATGCTGGGAGCTGGGCGCTTGTCATAAATCAACCGGGCGTAGATCTCATCCGAGATCACCCAGCAATCGTAAGCTTGCGCGGCGTTGGCGATGTGCTCTAGGTCCGCCAGGGGTATCACCCCGCCGGTAGGATTGGCAGGCGAGTTGAGGATGATCAACTTCGTGCGCTGGCTGAGGCGCTCGCTGAAGGCTTGCAAATCGAAGGAGAAATTGTTACCCTCCACCAGCGGGACTGGCACCGGCTTCCCACCGGCGACCTCGATCATCGCCGCGTAGGTCGGGAAGCCCGGATCGGGGTAGATTACCTCGTCGCCTGGCTCGATCAGGGCCAGCGTGGGGAAGAACAACCCTGGTTTGGCTCCTGGACCGACCACCACCTGCGTTGGGGAAAATTCAATACCACGGCGCGTACCGGCGTCGGCGGCGATAGCCTCTCTCAAGGCGGGCAAGCCGCCCGGCGGGTTATAGCGCGTCTGCCCATCCCGGATAGCCTGGATACCGCGCTCGCTGATATGTGGGAAGGTCTGGAAATCGGGCTGGCCGATCTCCAGGTGCAGGATTTCGCGCCCCTGCGCCTCCAGCTCCTGGGCGCGGGCCAGCACAGCGTATGCCCCCTCGGCCTGGAGGTTCAACACTCGATTGGCGA
>DATCYX010000458.1:0-29368 GCA_036526235.1 Anaerolineales bacterium
GACGAGGGTATCCACGATTTCACCCTACTATATTAACGAATTGAATTTCTGCTTGGTTCCAGATTATAGAAGCCAGCGATCGCGTGATGGTAACATCTTTCTCTCCCCCCAATCCTGTTGCGTGGACTGGTAAATGAGACACCACAACCAGTCCTCCAGATAGACCTCAATCTCACCTAAAAGGCCCAAGTGGTGGTCCAAGGAATTCATCATATCTAACGCTTCGGAAAGACGTTGCAGGCATGCCAATTGGTCGCCCTCATTCATGACATTTTGGCTGCGCAGAAACGCCAAAAAGGCCACGGGTGTCAGGCGAGAAAGCGACATCAGGCTGTGAATCCCGCCCAACTGGATGCCAAAGCCTCTGAGCTCGTTCTCTAGCTTAGCAAAGACCTGGTGCTGGTCATTCTTTATTTGAGAACGGCGTATATACACTTCAGCCAGGATCTCCCGCAAAGCAGTTAAGCTCTGTGGCCCAGCAATCACAAGCCACTCGACCATGGTCTGCAATGGCGAAAGCCTGCCCTCTTCAAGGCATAGCGCGAGCATATCAGATGCCTGCAGCCGAACGTATGCCCGCTCGACGAAAGCATATACAGCTTCTATCGGGTCCTCATCCATCTATTCGCCTCGAACTGCAGACCGGGCATGGACATATTGTACGCAAGTATTTCCAGTTATAGATACCAAAGTGATGCCCATCTTCCCATTCAAAAGTCAGCGCATAAGTCCCAACGGCTTCCAGATTACGTAAGCGGGTTGCCGGGGCATCCTCATCAGGCAGTGAATAAACCGACGCATCGAGCTGAGCTCCCATTTTCTCATGACCTCCTCGGCACTCCGCGCATGGACAGGCATTTCGCACGAACGTAAACGAATATACACTTTCGTGACCATCATCCCAGGTTATGGTCAGTTGGCGTGTCTGTCGATTAGCTGTGATTCCAGTCGGTCTCATTAATGTAACTATAAATCGAATTGGCTCAAAACGCAATTTAAAACCTGGGAAATTATCAGGAAACTTTCAAGAATGGAAGCAGCGCGGATTAATCTGGATTCTGGACCAGCACCAGATAATTGGAGACTGCCCAACCCTGAACGCTTTCGTCATACGGGGCTACCAGGAACCACCAGGTATAACCATCTGCCTGTTGAGGCCCATTGTTCACTAGAAATACCTCAGATTCCAAGCCCAAGAAGCGCACTTCACCATTTAATCCCGGTTCGAGACGCAAGCGCACTCCATCTCCACCGGTACCCGCTACTTGCACGAAAGCTCCAATGGATATATCTCCTGACCCGGGTCCAGGCGGGACTGGCGATGTAGGTGTGATCTCAGGTGAGGGCGTGGGTGGGGCTACTGTCGAGGTTGCAGTGGGAAGCGGAATAACATTCACAATAGCAGTTGCTGGAACAGCCGCATCTTGTCCAGGGCGCGTTGCCCCAAGGAATAACAAGGAGCCACACAACAGCGACACCCCGATCAAAAATGCCCCACCTAATACCCAGGGACTAAATACGTAACGCAAGAGGGCGCGAGTATCCATAGATCAAACCGGCAGCAAATAGAAAGCCAAGCCCAATATCACATAAACCGCCAGCAGTTCAACTCCTTCTAACCAGTTAGACTCACCGTCCGCCGAAACGACAGCCGCGATCAGCACACCAGCGATGAGTGCGATCAATTCAAAGCGATTAAATATTAGCGTTAGCGGGTTACCCATCAGCAGGCTAACGAACACCAACACCGGAGCAACAAACAGGGCAATCTGAAGACTAGAGGCAAGCGATATTTCGACACTCAAGTCCATCTTGTTTTCGGCAGCCACCTGAACCGCCACCAGGTGTTCAGCCACGTTACCGATCAAGGGGATGAGAATGATGCCCAAGAAAAATTCAGAAATGCCAAAATTGGACACAACCGGATCTACTGAACCCACCAGCAGCTCGCTCAAGAATGCTACCCCAATTGTAGAGAGAGCCAGCACAATGATCGCTGTGCGCAGTGACCAGGTGTGCTTGGTGACTTCCCCAGCTTCACCCAGGGGTGCCATAAGCAGGCTATCTGCCAGTCGATAACTAAATATTAATCCCAACACATATAATACGATCATCACCGCAGCCACACCGAGGCTGAGGATTTCAACCTTTACCGACCCCTCTGGGCCAATAGATTGGCTGAATAATGACGGAATTACCAAGGCCACCACAGCTAGGGAGAGCAGCACAGCATTATTGGTTGCCTGTTGGCGATTAAAGGACTGCACTCCATTGCGTTTTCCACCGACCACCATAGACATTCCAAGCACGAGGAGTATATTGCCTAATATAGATCCCGTGATCGAAGCTTTCACCAGATCAAGCAATCCTTCCCGTATAGCGAAAATCGTAATAATCAACTCGGCGGCATTACCAAGGGTAGCATTCAACAATCCACCAATTTTTGGACCCGTATAGTGCGCTAATGCCTCGGTAGACTGACCGATATAGCGCGCCATCGGGATCACGCCCACAGCGGAAAAAGCAAACACCCACACCTCACCCCAATGCAAAAATTCGGCAAGGAAGGCAAAAGGAATGGCTAAGATTAATAAAATCAGTGGATCTTTTCGGATATATTTCACAATGTTCACTCCACCTTACACGCCTGCTCTGGTATTAAACAACGGCTGGGGTGTGTTCTCGGGCACAAGGACGCGTAGCGCTTTGGGTTGCACAGTAATTGTAACCGGACTCACCACATCGATAGGCTCGCCATCCACCTGGACATAAGTTGGCGACTCGGATTCTAACCTGAGACTTTGGAATTGTACCTGATGCACCCGCTCAGATTGAATATGCCTACCCGCCAGCAAATCCCATACTAACTGGACGGTATCACCCAGCGTCTCTCCTTTGAATAGCCACAAATCCATCGATCCATCGTCCAACCTGGCGTGCGGTGACAGATTCGCGTAACCTCCCGCGTAAAGATGCACATTACTCACCAATGCCAGCAGGAAATGACCGAAAATTCGACCTGCATCGGTTTCAATCCGAATATTCACCCCATGCCAATAGCTGGCATGCCATACAATTGAAGCGGCATAGTGCGCCACCGCGAAATGCTTTTCCCAGCGACTACGAGGCTCAAGATTGTGGACGACAAAAGCATCCAGCCCAACACCGGCCCACAATAAAAACGGTCGGTTGTTGCACAAACCTATATCCACAGCACAAATAGGAGCAGTAGCTAAGCGCCTGGCACTCTCCTCGAGAGCCATCCAGCGTGTCCAAGTAAGCCCCGGAAGTCCAAGTTCCTGCGCCCAAACGTTTGCTGTTCCACAAGGCAGCACACCCAGAGCTGTATCTGTGCCAATCAATGCCCTCATTGCTCGATTGACCGAGCCATCTCCTCCAGCGATAAAAATCGCATCCATTCCCTCGTCAGCGGCTTTTTTAGCAAGCTGAGTGGTATGATCGCCACTTGTTGTTTGTTCCAGGATGAGCTCCCACCCATACTCACGGAGCACATCACGCGCACGTTCGGTCAGTATTCGTGATGGGTAACGCCCAGCATTCGGGTTATATGCAATCATTCCGTTAGGCATACAAAAACACCTGTACAATTACATGATTTTAAACGAAAAACTGGATATAATATCTGCTCTTCAGAAATTGCGGTGGTACAATTCTACCTGATAGCGGCAAGTGGATGTATTAATGCCAGACCCCATATTACTTAATAACCGATACCAATTAGAAGAGCGCCTGGGCTATGGCGGGATGGCGGTCGTATACCGCGCCCAAGACTTAATGTTGGAACGTAGTGTCGCCATAAAGATCTTGAGGGAAAACTTCAGCGGCGATGTCGATTTCCGCGAGCGTTTCCGCCAGGAGGCCAAGGCTGCCGCAAATCTGACCCATCCCAATATCGTCACTATACATGATTTTGGATACGATTCGGACCGGCTGTTCATTGTCATGGAGTACGTGCCGGGAACCCATCTAAAATCTATCTTGCAGCGGCGCGGTCGGCTCTCGGTCAACGAGGCTGTAACCCTTATGGTGCAAGCCTGCGCGGGGGTCGGTTATGCCCACCGGGCTGGGCTGGTACATTGTGACATAAAGCCCCAAAATTTCCTCATAACCCCCGATAAACGCTTGAAAGTAACCGATTTTGGCATCGCCCGCGCCTTGGCCTCCATCCAGCCGGAGGAAAAGAGCGAAATCGTCTGGGGTTCTCCGCAGTATTTTTCCCCCGAACAAGCCTCCGGGGGACCTCCATCGCCTGCCTCAGACGTATACTCTCTGGGTATCATTCTTTATGAGCTCCTCACCGGCAGCATACCCTTCCTGGCTGAATCCCCAACCGAGCTGGCACGAATGCACCGGGATGATCCGCCACCCCTGCCACGCGACTTGAACCCATCGATCTCCCCAGAGCTAGAACAAATTATGCTCAAGGTTCTCTCCAAAGAACCCTCAGCCCGTTATCGAACCGCCGACCAATTTGGCAGGGTCTTGGTCAGTTTCAGCGGGCAAAACAACTTAGCTACGATGATTGTTGACTCGGAGGGAGGCTCTGCCTCTTACGCTGTCCTGCCCGCCGCAGAGCAAACCGCATCCGCTACATCGCCGCATACTCCGCCTAACCAGACCTCTCGGCAGGCATATTCCCGTCCAGCTGAACCCCCAGTAACACAATACACTTCAGCTCAAGATAATCCCCTTGAGGTCGATTGGATTACGATTTTTTTGGGCCTGATAGCCTTAATTTTCGTGGGGGGGTTGATCCCCTTTTATTTATGGGTATATTATCTATTCTTCTAAGAAAACAAAAATCACGGCTTGCGCCGCGATTTTTAAAGTCAGGAGCTATTCGATCACTCGTTTTCGGTCTTTACCAGGGTGCGGATGCATTTGGCACACAAAACCTTGCGGTTCTTGCGCCCGTTCTCGAAGACGCTTATGGTCTGCAAGTTTGGTCGAAACGTCCTGGGGGTCGCTTTCTTCGACCAGGGACGGTTGCGGCCAAACGCAGTTGTTTTACCACAATGTGCACACTTCGCCATAATAACACTTCCTTATTATAATTTGGGTGAATCCAATGCTCAACGAATGGACTCCAACCTCTCGGTCAATAGCCGTGCAATCTTACCACATCAGGCTGCTTTATACAAGCCAATTTGAAAAGGAATCATTATGACCGGCGAAACTAATCCCATGGGAAGCATCAATGTCTCACCTCGCGCCATTGCATCAATAGCTTACCATGCCGCCCGCGAATCGTACGGCGTGGTGGGTCTGGCTCACAAGAGCCTAATGAACGGCCTCACTCAGGTTATCGTCAAAGATCCAACCCATGGCGTTGAAGTGCGCTATGATGGCGCTCAAATCAACATTGATGTTTATGTCATCATTGAATACGGCACACGAATCACAACCGTGGCTTCCAGCGTCAGCAACACGGTACGATATCAGGTTGAAAAAGCGCTCGGTCTCCCAGTGAACGATATCAACGTCCACGTGCGTGGCTTACGGGTTAGTGAGATTGATTAACATCGCCATGAAACCTAAGCGATTGAAGTATTTTCGTGAACAACCTATTGATGGTCAGGCTCTAAAGAAACTTATAGAGGCTGGACTAATTTGGCTGCGAACGAATCAGCAGATTGTTAATTCACTCAACGTATTTCCGGTACCCGATGGAGACACCGGAACCAATATGGTCTTAACTCTGCAATCTGCCATGAATGAAATTTCAGAATCTTCCGAGAGCAACTTTGGAAAGATGGCACACTCAGTTGCTCATGGGGCACTGATGGGGGCGCGCGGCAATTCAGGGGTGATTCTGTCACAGCTCTGGAGAGGCTTTGCCCGGGCTGTAGATCATCAGGAGATCCTTGACGCAACCGCCATGGCGCATGCTTTTGCCATTTCTCGCGATACGGCCTATAAAGGTGTCGTGCGCCCGGTAGAAGGCACCATACTGACAGTATCCAAAGATATCGCAACAGCCGCAGAAGCAGCCCTTGAGACCACCAACGATCCATTTGAAATCCTAGAAAAAGTGGTTCAGGAAGCCAGTTTGTCTGTGGAGCGTACCCCTGACCTGCTCCCAGTACTTAAAGAAGCTGGTGTAGTCGATGCTGGAGGGAAAGGCTTGTTCTTCATTCTAGAAGGCATGCTCCGTTACGCCAATGGGCAGCCTTTGGACAGCGCCCTGACAACTGTCCAACCTTTAGCAGCGATGAACCTTGAGAACGCAATAGAGTCTATTGAGCCCGGTCAAGATTACGAGGTCGTGGTGGACTTTCGTCCAGCGACCGCCTTGGATCTGGAAAGCTTCTACAGCCACCTAGAGGAACTAGGCACCTCGATCCAGGTGGGCGAGGGGGATGGCATTTACCGCATGCACATTCATGTACCTACAGAGAATCTCTACGAGCCGATTGACTACACTCGCTCGTTGGGTGTCATAACCAAAGTTTCAATTGAAAACCTCATTGATCAGATGCAAACCATTGAAGCCATTCGCGGTGGTAGCCGGCTTACACTAGCCCCGGTCGAGCCTGGGCAGATCGCCGTAGTTGCTGTCTCACCCGGTCCCGGCATTAGCCGTGTCTTTGCCAGCCTGGGAGCAGCAGCAATTGTGGACGGGGGTCAGACAATGAACCCCAGCACACAGGAGATCATCAATGCATTTGAGAATCTCCCAACCGACCAGGTTATCATACTGCCCAATAATAAAAATATCATCCTGGCAGCCAAATCCGCTTCTGAACTCACGGTGAAGAAGGTGGCGGTTGTACCCAGCTGCACCATCCCTCAAGGGCTAGCCGCCATGTTGCGTCTCGCTCCTGATGGAAATTTCGATAAAGTAGCACAGGAGATGATAGAAGCTTTAAGTGATGTAGAGAGTGGCGAGATTACCACAGCCACTCGTTCGGTAGAAATCGATGGCGTCGCGGTACGAGAGGGGCAAATCATCGTGCTGCACAATGGCAAGCTGGTCATGGCTGCAGACGACCTGGAAGAGGCTTGCCTGGGATTATTGAAAATTGCGCATGCTGATCACTTTGAGCTGATCACCATATTCTATGGCGCCGACATGTCCAAGAATGAGGTCAATCATATCGTCGATGCCATCCGCCGTGATTATCCTGGGCAAGAGATAGAAGTCCAAGACGGCGGACAGCCACATTATCAGTTCATCATCGCCATTGAATAGCATGCAACCTCTCGCCATCGTAACAGACAGCACCTCCGATATACCCGACGAGTTAATTGCTCAACATCACATTCATGTTGTTCCCAACTATGTTGTAATTGATGGAGAGAGTGCAGAAGACGGCAAAGGCATGACACGGGAGGCCTTTTACACGAAACTTCCCACAATGATTAGTTTCCCTACCACTGCCACGGCTTCTTCCGGAACATATCAACAACTCTACAATCGCCTGCTCCAGGAAGGTTTCAAGCAAATTCTCTCTATTCACGCCTCCAGTTAATTGAGTGGTATTTTCAACGCCGCCAGTGTCGCCGCGCAACCCTTCAGCAAACAAATTCACGTCATCGACAGCAAGTATGTCACGCTGGGGCTGGGATTCCAAGTATTGGCAGCCGCTGAATTGGCTTTAACTGACCCCCTGGATAATATCCTGACCGTCATAGAAAACGTTCGCCAGCGGATTCGTGTGGTTGCACTGCTAGACACACTCGAATATGTTCGGCGTAGCGGGCGCGTCTCCTGGGCGCGTGCTCGCATCGGAGATTTTTTACATATCAAGCCACTGGTTGAAATCAGAGCAGGTCGTATTCTAAGCCTGGGGCAAGTACGCACAAGGCGCAATGGAATTGAACGGCTGGTGGACATGCTACGCAACCTTGGAAATCTGGAACGTCTGGCAATCTTGCATACAAATGCAAAAGAGGAAGCCCAGCGAATTCTAGATAGCCAAGACCTTACCCTAAGCACTAACCCTTTTTGCGTCAACGTCACCCCTGTGATCGGAGCCCATACTGGACCAAATGCGCTGGGATTTGCAGCCGTCGTCAGGTAACTGGTAAAATAGCCCCTAATGAAGCCATCCTTAGATAAATTGCACAAATTTTTCAAATTAGAAGCCGAACGCGGTTACGATAACCGCGCCGTGATGGGCGGTTTGGAACGCGTGCTCGATAATTGGGAAGCCGAAGCGCGTAGCGACAACCTTTCCGAAGAGTTGATCCAATCGATCCGCTCGCAACTGCGAGACTACTCTCGTTTAGACGAAAATGCACGCGCAGAGGTCCTGACTAGAATTTGGGATCGCGTCCAAGAGAATAGTAGCAGCTCTCTACCCACCCTGCCTACCCCGTCAAAAGAGGAAAAAACAGATTCTACCCCGGCAAAGCCTGCGGAACCTACCCCCTCCAAAATAGATCTGCCACCTCACCTGCATGAGCCCCAGCACCAGCCGCAGGTTCAAATTGATAAATCGGAGACAGCTTCCACGGTTGAAACTGAAGTCCCCGCTGCCTTGAACGCGCCTACCACGGTTTTACCCAATATCGGACCTCGTCACGCCCAGACCCTAAGCAGGCTGGGAATGCATACCTTGCGGGATATGATGTATTATTTCCCCCGCAAATATCTTGACTATACGCAACTAAAACCGATTAACCGGCTTTGGTACGGCGAAGAAGTGACAGTTATCGGCACGGTCCAGAACATTACCTCTCGCCCACGGCGAGGACGACCATCGCAGATCGCTGAGGCAGTCATCAGCGATGGGACAGGCGCGCTGCGCGTTACCTGGTTCAATCCTTGGCTGGCTAAACGCCTGCAAACTGGGGCGCATATTTCCCTATCAGGCAAAATTGACCAGTACCTGGGACGTTTGGTGATGGTAAATCCCGAATGGGAGACCCTGGAACAACAACAATTGAGCACAAATCGCATTGTGCCAATGTATTCGCTCACCGCTCAGATCACCCAGCGCTGGCTGCGTCGCTTGATGGACCAAGTAATTACCTATTGGGCGCCCCGCATCCCAGACCATATCCCAGAAAAGATACGTCAAAACGCCGACCTGCTCGATCTACCGACCGCATTGCAGCAGATTCACTTCCCAGAAAACTGGGATTTGCTGAAGGCTGCCCGCCATCGTCTGGCATTTGACGAGATATTCCTGTTACAACTGGGCGTGCTGCGTCAAAAACATATGTGGCAAGAACGCACGGCGCGCGCATTTGAAGTTGAGGACAATTGGCTGGCAACCCAGATAGCCGGGTTGCCATTCCCTCTCACGGAAGCTCAACAGCGCGCGGTCAATGATTTGCGCACTGACCTGGCATCAGGCATACCCATGAACCGCCTTCTCCAAGGCGATGTGGGTTCAGGTAAAACTGTTGTGGCTGCATTAGCCATTTCGATTGTGACTCATCTCGGTGCCCAAGCAGCTTTAATGTCACCCACCAGCATCCTGGCTGGTCAACACTATAAGAGCATGATGAGCTTGCTAGCGGGGGTAAATGGGCAAGCTACCCAACCTGAAGGCGGATATCCTATCCGTCCAGAAGCCATCCGATTAATGATTGGTGCTACACCAGAAGCCGAGAAGCGGGAGATACGCGAAGGTCTAGCCGAGGGCTCCATAAAGTTGGTGATAGGTACCCACGCCCTGCTTGAAGACCCGGTAACATTTTCCAACCTGCAATTAGCCATCGTTGACGAGCAACACCGTTTCGGGGTAGAGCAACGCGCCACCCTGCGCTCCAAGGGGGAGAACCCCCATCTACTGGTGATGACCGCGACCCCTATCCCTCGCTCGCTAGCCCTGACGGTCTACGGTGATCTAGAGCTATCTGTAATTGATGAGATGCCCCCCGGCCGGCAGTCTGTGCACACCTATGTTCTAACCCCTCAAGAACGAGAGCGCGCCTATCATTTGATCTCCAGCCAGATCGAGGCTGGTCGCCAGGCATTTGTGATCTATCCCTTGGTTGAGGAGAGCGAGCAGAGCGAGAGCAAGGCCGCCGTGGACGAACACGCCCGCCTGCAAAATGAGATCTTTCCAAATCTTAAGCTTGGTCTTCTACATGGACGCTTACACCCCGATGAAAAAGAAGATGTGATGTCTCGCTTCCATAGCGGTGAATTTCAAATCCTGGTCTCAACTTCCGTTGTGGAAGTGGGAGTGGACGTGCCCAATGCCACAGTGATGCTGATCGAAGGCGCAAACCGCTTCGGATTAGCCCAATTGCACCAATTCCGCGGGCGGGTGGGACGCGGGGGCGATCAGGCTTACTGCCTGCTCATCCCAGATACGCCAGATGCCGCTGAGAATGAGCGCCTGCAGGCTATGACCGAGACCGACGATGGATTCGTCCTTGCAGAGCGCGATCTGGAGCAACGCGGCCCGGGAGAATTCCTGGGAACGCGCCAGTCTGGTTACTCCGAATTACAACTCGCCAATCTAACCGACATCTATCTCATTGAAAAAGCCCGCCGGCAAGCGCAGGTCGTCTTCGAAGACGATCCCGGCCTGCAACAGCCGGCCCATCAACTACTAGCTGCAGCCATGGAAAGCTTTTGGAGCGGCGGAAAAGGGGATATCAGCTAATGGTTCGAGCAGTATTTCCAGGTACCTTCGACCCAATCCACTTGGGACACATTGATATCGCAGACCGCGCCACACAACTCTTCGATGAATTGGTCGTGGCGGTTTATGACCGCCCTTTGAAATCATTGCTTTTCTCGCCTGAGGAGCGGATTGCGCTGGTAAAGCAATCCTTCAAGGACAACCCTAAAATTACTGTCATGGGATACAGCGGGCTTACGGTGGAATACTGCCAAGCCATTGGCGCTCATGTGATTGTGCGAGGCCTGCGAGTTTTCTCGGATTTCGAATACGAGTTCCGTATGGCACTTGCAAACCACCGCCTGGCTCCAAATATTGAGCTGGTCGCTCTGATCACCGCCGAAGAACACACGTTCCTCTCTTCATCTACTGTGCGCGAAATCGCCTCTCTGGGTGGAGATGTGAGCAGCATGGTGCCTGAGCATGTCAAGTTGGCCTTGCAAGCACGCTTTACTGAGCTAGGCGATGGACAACAGCTTGTTCCAACCACTTCCCTGCGGGATTGAGATTGGCATACATTTTGCACGGATAGTTGACGAAATCGGTATTTGCGTGTAATCTATTGATAATTATTTCATCACGCGGAGGCAGCCTGTGGACATTTTGCATCTGATTGACCGCCTTGAAGAACTGCTCAATCAAAGCCGGCCGTTTCCATTTACACATAACGTCATCATCGATGAAGATCGCATGCTGGATATCATCGATCAGATGCGCGTAGCTATTCCCGAAGAGATCAAAAAAGCCCAGCAGGTAATGAACCAGCGCGACCGCATCTTGGCGCAGGCGCAAGAAGAGGCCAACCGCACAATCACAATTGCTCGCGAGAAGCTGGATCAACTGGTTGAACGCGACGCCATAGTGCAAGCTGCCCATGCCAAAGCCGGCGAAGTTTTAGCCATGGCTCAGGTAGAACGCGAATCCACACGCAAAGAAGCGGATGAGTACGCCCTTGATACCTTACGCCGTTTGGAAATGGAATTGGAGCGCTTCCTTAACCAGGTGCGCAACGGGATCTCTGTACTACACAGTGAAAAACAAGAACCAGAGTAAAAGAAACCACATAAAAAAAGATTAGCGGGCACCAAAAGCCCGCTAATTTGTTTAAAGGCCTCTCTCAGGGCGGGTAAAACGCTTTTCAATGATCCAATCCACAAATCCTGGGAAAAAGAAACCAAACCATGCGACCATTCTCATCGGTGCAGGGATCAACACGGCTCGTCGCGGCCTGTGTACTACGTCCAACACGCTAATTGCCACCTGCTCAGCGCTCAACCGCAGTCTCGCAGGCGTGCTGATGCCGGTCTTGCGCTTTATCCCTGCATGCCGGGCAAACTCCGTTTCCACACCACTTGGGTAGATCCCCGAAACGCGTATGCCATATACGCCCACTTCACGCCTTAAAGCGTCACTGAAGCCGCGCACAGCGAATTTGCTGGCGGCGTAAATCGAGTAGGTCGGGGTAGCCAAATAACCAGCCATAGAAGCCATGTTAATGATATGCCCGCTCTTCCTCATAATCATGTGGGGCAGCACCGCTCGTGTTGTCTGCACCACTCCAAGAAGGTTGACCCTAAATAACGCTTCAATATCGGCAACCGGATCGAGATTTTCAAGCCAGTTCATGCGACCCATGCCAGCATTATTGAAAAGCACATCGATCCTTCCATAATCTGAAAGAGAACTATCTACAAGCTGTTCAATTTGCCGTAAATCAGTCAGATCAGCAACAACAGGTAGCGCATCCCCACCCATTTTCCGTATTTCTTCCCCCAGCGCCTCTAGACGCTCGCGCCGCCGCGCAGCCAGTACAACACGGTAGCCATGTGCGGCAAAAAGCTTCGCCGTGGCCTCTCCAATACCGGAGGATGCGCCAGTAACGAGCAGAACCGGGGAACTTCGTGTCATAATGCACCTCTTGCAAATGATTATCCATAAGTTTGCTTTAGAGTCAACCCGAGCTGGACAGGTCCCCAAAGGAAAGGGGATTGGACTTTCGGTTTTTTGATTACTCTGCAGAGGTAGATATGCCATATTCCAATTTTTGATGGATATGGTAAACTTATGCGTAACAAGCCAAGCCTGGATCGGAAGGGTCTATGCTAGATAACCCCAAGCAAGTAGTTTACATTGAAGATGAGCAAGAGATGATCGAGCTTGTTCGCTTGATACTCAGCCGAAAAGGCTACGAAGTGCTAGGAGCCAGCGGTGGGCGCGAGGGGCTAGATCTAGTTCGGCAAATACTGCCTGACTTGGTCCTCCTGGATTTGATGATGCCGGATATGGATGGATGGGAAGTCTACCAACAAATGCGGGCAGAAGAAGCCACGCGGGACATTCCGGTGATCGTCATCACTGCTAAGGCTCAGAGCATTGATAAAGTTTTGGGGTTGCACATCGCTAAAGTCGATGCCTACATCTCGAAACCATTCAGCCCGCATGACCTGGTAGAAAGTGTGGAGAGAGTCTTGTCCTGACAGCAACCCATCACATCCATTCAACTTATAATAGACTTTGGGGTCTGCAGGCGGCATTACCGTCCCGGGCCCCAAGTTAGCTTATGAAGAACATTGTCATTCAAAATACCAGCCGTCCAACAAGCAAGCCTGTTCGGGCAAAGTATTGCTCATCCTTCATGTGCCGATTGCGCGGCTTCACATTTCGACGAAATTTAACCTCCGATGAGGCTTTGCTGCTTGTCCAGTTAAAAGATAGCCGCCTGGACGCAGCTATCCATATGCTGGCTGTCTGGACGGACCTGGCAGTGATATGGATCAACAACCAAGGTGTAGTGGTGGATTTATGCACCGCGCGGGCGTGGCGCCCTTTCTATATACCCAAACAGCCAGCGCGCTATATTCTTGAGATGGCACCCTCGCGCCTTTCAGAGTTCGCTATCGGAGACAAAGTTACACTTGAAGATGAAACTGAGGATTAACCTGTTTTTACTCATGTGTCTCCTCTTTGCGGTCCTCCCGGTGCGCGCCCAGGAGGAACAACCCCAAGGGCCAGTTTATACCGTACAGGCAGGCGATACCCTGGGGGGAATTGCCCGGCGATTCGGCCTGACAATAGATGAACTGGCATTAGCGAATGGCATCTCCAACCCGAATTTACTCTCGGAAGGCACCCAGCTGGTTATCCCGGGTTTAGACGGGATTCAAGGATTTTTAACCACGGTCACGGTCCCATTTGGCGAAAACCTGAGCAGTATCAGCCGTCGCTATCAGATAGATATTGCCCTGCTGGCACGTTTAAACCATCTCACCGCACCGTCGGAGCTATATGCGGGAGCAGACCTGGTGATCCCCCAAGAAGAGACAGGTGCAACCAACCTCACACGAATGGCTCTGGCTGAAGGTCAATCTTTGCTGGAGCTCTCTATATTAGCCGGAACCAACCCCTGGAGCGTTCTGAGAGGTAACCAAATAATGAATTCCTGGGGGGCGCTACCTGGTGACGTCTATCTACTACCTGGGGATGGAGAGGCTGGTCCTGGCGGACTGCCTGGAGCAATCCAGGATGTAGAGATAACGCCACTCCCTTTGCGCCAAGGTAAAGCCGGGGTGATTAAGATCGCTGCTTCGCAAGGATTGGAACTCGAGGGGTCCTTCATGGGATACCCGCTGAACTTCTTCTCCGACACTGAGGGGGGATATGTAGCCTTGTTCGGCATTCATGCCATGACAGAACCGGCCTTCTATCCCTTCCACTTGCAGGGCAAGCTTTCTGATGGCAGGCCTTTTACCTTCACTCAGAGGGTTGGGGTTAGATTGGAGGATTACCCCTTTGATCAGCCTTTGACCGTCGACCCGGCTACGATTGACCCGGCAATTACCCGTCCCGAAGACGCGCAGTGGTCAGCACTAGCGGCTACCGCCACGCCAGAACGCCTCTGGGGCGGACTATTCCGGATGCCTTCGCCACTTTCCCAGGAGTACTGCGTAGAAACCAATGAGTGCTGGACATCTCGCTTTGGCAATCGTCGCTCCTATAATGGAAGCCCATATGCCTATTTCCACACCGGATTAGATGTTGCCGGGGGCACCGGCACCAAGATCTTTGCCCCCGCGCCCGGGGTTGTCGTATTCGCTGGTCCACTCACTGTGCGCGGCAACGCCACCATGATCGACCATGGGTGGGGTGTGTACACAGCCTACCTGCACCAATCAGAAATTATGGTTGAGGTTGGCGACCGGGTTGAGAGCGGGGATGAAATTGGCCTGGTAGGCGGCACGGGTCGCGTAGAAGGCCCCCATCTTCACTGGGAAGTTTGGGTGAACGGGATTCAGGTCGATCCCCTTGACTGGCTTATACAACCATTTCCATAGAGATTAAGCGTATCTGCTGGCTTGCGCCAAATACAAATGTCACGCTTGCTCACCCGTCATGATGCAGGTGTCCTGCCTCTGCATCTGGTTCATCGCGCAGGAGCTGCACGGCATGTGACAAAACAGGCAGTACGACCTGCAAATTCTCCACTGCGCCCTTAGGGCTTCCAGGCAGATTAATCACCAACGTTCGCCCTCGGATGCCTGCCATAGCCCGAGAGAGCATGGCATGCGGCGTAACCTGTAAGCTGGCGGAGCGCATGGCTTCAGAGATCCCCGGGGCTGCCCGTTCAATGATCGCAAGCGTCGCTTCGGGTGTCACATCACGCCGACTGAAGCCTGTCCCTCCGGTGGTCAAAATGACGTCCACTTCCTCCGAATCGACCCAATCGATCAGCATCTCCTGGATGGCTTCTAAGTGGTCGGGAATGATGCCGGTCTTCGACACCACCCACCCCTGTCGCTCAACGACTGCCTGTATTGCTGGTCCAGAAGTATCAGCGCGCTCTCCTCGGGAGGAGCGATCAGAAACGGTCAAGATGCCGATGCGTAAGGTCATAAATCTTTCGCCATAATCGTGAGATTCATCGTCTCCCAGTCACGACGCTTGTAAAAATCCACAACACTCCCGTTATCGTGAGCAATCAGCAAATATGCCCGGATGCAGCCTTTTTCTTTCAGCCTGCTTTCTACTTCATTCATCAAAGAATCCCCCAAGCCTCTACCACGGTACTCTTTGGCTACCGCGAGATGGTACACGAGGCCGCGCCGTCCATCAAAGCCTCCCAAGACGGTGCCGACAATATGATCATCCACTTCAGCCACCAGGAAAAGGTCAGGATCGCGTCCTAGTTTTTTCTGCGTCTCTTCCGGGGTATCGGATCGCCCAGGAATCACCCCAGGTCCTGAGGCCTCCCATAAAGCACTGACCGCTGGGTAATCCTGGGGGTATTGAAATTCACGGATTTTGAAAGCCAGTTCATCACCCTCAATCATCTTCCTGTCCTACCAGGTTAGCCCAAGGACCGTGGATGCCGTCATCGGTGACACCAAAGTAGTACCGATAACCTTGAGTAGTGCGCTGCACAAGGTCATAGCGAACACTCTTATCCTGCTTCTGAGTATGCACCAGGCCCAGATTTCCTTGCCACTGAATACCAGCTTGGGATAGATCAACAGGATAGCGTGAGAATCGGGTGATGGCATAGTGCCACAGACGGCGCGCTGAAGTACGCGTGACGTTTTTCACCACATTTCCATTGCGCAGGTCGCGCATTGTGTAATAGCGCGCCCCCTCACGCTCCTCCACGGCCACAACTTCAACCCCCGTGCGCGGAGGCGCCTCTTCTTCTACCTGAGCAGGTGCTTCAGGTAATGATACTTCGGCTTTCGATACAGCTTGGAATTCCTCCGCCTCTACTGCGGGTATTTGCCTCGGAATCCCTCGCTGAACCAAACCCACAATTTCATCCCGCACCGCCAGGGCAGTCTCGGCTTCAGAGCGCACATAGATCTTATTGTCATCGACAGCATATGGAGGATCGTCACCACCGGGAACGAGGATGCGGACGATCTTCTTCGCTTCGGTTTCGTGGACATCGAGCGAGCAATGCAGGGGTGGGCTGATGCGGTTGCTAATCTCCTTCTCCAATTGGGAGATGGCGTGCTCTGGATCGGGCACTCCCACCACGTTTTTATTCGGATCCTCGCTTAGGCCGATATACAGCGTACCGCCATTGGCATTGGCAAAGGCGCATACATCGGCGATGATTGCATAACGCTGTCCACCGCGCACCGCTAAGCCCTCATGAAAATCCTGGACGATGTTGGCGCCTTCTTCCCGGGCAGCGTGGATAAAATCAAATGCTGGCTCTTCTGTGTGGCGATGCGGACGGGTGCGGGCAAAGTCATTGCTGGTGAATAACTCCATCAAGGCTTCGAAACTAATCTCTGGGATGAGTACGTCAACCGCTCGATCACCCATACCCAGGTTTTTCTTCCGCTGGGGGTCGGCTGTCAGACGATGAGCATCAGAGCCCTGGATGCAGTGCATACGCCTTGGGTACTCCGGTTTGGTGCCGTTAAAGAAGGCTGCAGTGTTGCGTTTACCCTTTTGCTCCAGATCCGTCACTTCCAGGGCATGCAAATTGGGATCTTGAGTGTAGGCGATTTTGGTCTGCCCGCCAAAACCAAATCCGCGCATAGCGACGCCGTTGCTGGAATTGGCATGTGCAGCAATCACCAGACCACCAGCTTCAGCGATCAGTCGGTAAGCCGTCAGCACATCGCTTGTCGCACCAACAGTAGCCGATCCATCATCTAACTGGTCGGGCGGGATTCGCAGATCTAGCAAAAGATGCTCGATCTCACGCACCGGCTTATCTGGTGAGAAAACAGCCATGATATGAAAGCCAAAAGTGGCAGTGAACTCAAAGCCAGGCAATACCAGTATTTTTTTAAGAAGACGGCGGTATTCGTCCAATCGCTTTTGCTCGTCTGGCAAGAGTCGATTTAGTTTCTCTAAAAGCTCGAGTTGGTGAATCTCTTCTTTCATGCGCCGATAGCCGGAAACAGTATTATGGTCGGTCATAGAAACAATATCCAGACCGCGGGACTCAGCGCGCTGCAAGAACTCTAGGTAGCTAACCCCAGGCTGTAAGAAATCGCTAGAAGCTGGAGTGTGTAAATGCAAATCCATGGTGCGCCATTGCATCACGGCGCTTGTTTTTTTCTTTGCCATATTTTATCGGTGTACTTTCTTGATTTACCCATTTTTGGGTTAATGTTTGAGCATTTTACGGATCTTTCCGATGAGTTCATCGGGCATATATGGTTTAAGGATAAAATCGTCTGCCCCAGCTTGAAGGCATTTATCAGTCAGTTCCATACCCGAAGACATCAGCACCTGCACAGACTTCAATTCAGGATCTTGGCGCAGCCGTTGCAACAGGTCAAAACTGCTAATTGCAGGCAGATGAACGTCAAGTAAGATAAGCTGGGGATTCTCTCTGCGCAAGTTCTCAAGAGTCTCTTCGAGATTCATTCCACCATCCAATGGGGCAACTTCAAATCCCTCAAATCCCAACAAAGTACCTAAAAGGGATAACATGGAGGCGTCGTCTTCAATTAAGGATACTTTGGGCATGATGATCTTATTGATGCTCCTCAGGCTTTTTTTTGCTTCTCCGTTTAGGTTTCTCAGGAGGGGATTCCAGGGCAGCGCGCAGCACATCATCTACCGTTTCAGCAAAGATAAATTGGATATCTTTACGCACCTCTTCTGGCAGCTCCTCCAGGTCGGCCTCATTGCGGACTGGTAGCACCACAGTTTTCAATCCGATGCGGTGCGCCGCCAATACTTTCTCCTTCACACCACCTATAGGCAATACCTGACCCCGCAAGGTGATCTCACCCGTCATGCCCAGATCTGCGCGCACCGGGCAACCACACACCAGCGAAACCAGAGCAGTTGCCATGGTCACACCAGCCGATGGTCCATCCTTTGGCTGCGAGCCGGCCGGAACATGGAGATGAATGTCGCTTTTCTCGAAAAATTCAGGGTTTAAGCCAAGGTTGTTGGCGCGCGAGCGTACAAACGAAAGAGCAGCCCGAGCTGACTCCTGCATCACGTTGCCGATCGAGCCGGTTACCTGAAAACCTTTATTGCCGGGCATGCTGGTGGCCTCGACAAAGAGCACCTCGCCTCCTACAGGTGTCCAAGCCAGACCAGTCGCCACGCCTGGTATCGAGGTGCGTAAGGCTACCTCCTCAGTGGCATAAAACTTCGGGCGTCCAAGTAGCTCCTGTACCTTTTCAGGAGTCACCTCCTCCGTTTCGCTCTTGCCCTGAGCGATGCGGGTAACTACTTTGCGGCAGACAGATCCGATCTCTCGCTCAAGATTCCGCACGCCAGCTTCGCGGGTGTAGGAGTGGATGATTTTTTCCAACGCGGGGCGGAGGAAAACCACTTCCGATGTGCGCAGACCGTTTTCTTTTAATTGGCGGGGGATCAGGTATCCCTGAGCAATGGCTATCTTCTCACTCTCGGTATAACCGGACAGGCGGATGACCTCCATGCGGTCAAGTAGCGGCCCAGGTATGGTTTCAAGGGAATTGGCAGTGGTGATGAACATTACCTGAGAAAGATCGAAGGCGATCTCCAGGTAATGGTCGCGAAATTCTGAGTTTTGCTCTGGGTCGAGCACCTCCAATAAAGCCGAAGCCGGGTCGCCGTGGAAATCGAAAACTAGCTTATCGACTTCATCCAGCATAAATACCGGGTTTCGGGACTCGATACGACGCAGTGCTTGTAGGATTCGCCCAGGCAGAGCGCCGATATAAGTCCGGCGGTGGCCGCGGATCTCGGCTTCATCACGCATGCCTCCCAAGGAAATGCGGATAAATTTTCGCCCCATAGCTCGTGCAATGGATCGACCGAGGGAGGTTTTGCCCACCCCTGGGGGACCTATGAAGCACAGAATGACGCCCTCACGCACGCGGCGGATATCATCAAGTGGCTCAGCTGCCAGTTCTTCGGAGCGCTCCAATCGCAGCTTGCGTACCGCCAAGTACTCCAAAATGCGTTTTTTGACATCCTCCAAGCCGTAATGGTCCTGGTTTAAGACCTCGCTCGCATGATTGATATCTAAAATATCCTCTGTGATCACCGACCAAGGCAGAGAAACCAGCCAATCAAGATACGTTCGAATGACCCCATATTCGGCTGCAGCAGTTGGCAAGCGCGAAAGACGGTCTAGCTCCCGACGGGCTTGCTTTTCGGCCTCCTCAGTCATCTTGGCGGCTTCGATCTTCCTGCGAAATTCTTCAACCTCTGCAGCCTGCTCATCGCCTTCACCAAGCTCTTTCTGAATGGCTTTGAGCTGCTCGCGCAGGAAATATTCTCGCTGCACTTTTTCAATTTCTGAACGGGCTTCATTCTGGATTTTTTGCCCGATCTCAAGAACCTCGACCTCATGGGCTAAGATACCAACCAGCTTATGCAGTTTATCGGAAGCCGAATCTATTTCTAGGATTTCTTGCGCATCTTCTAGCTCCATGCGCTGAAAATTCGCAATGGTATACACCGTCTGTAACGGGTCTTCCAAAGCCAAAATGGATGCAACCAGCTCCCTAGGGATCGAGGGGATCATCTCTGCAATGCGATCAAACTGGTTAAGAGCGCTACGCGCCAGAGCCTCTAACTCTGCTCCCTCATCTACCTTTTCTGGAATTAGCTCAATATTGGCTTTCAAGTAGGGTTCTAGTTGGACATAATCTCCCACGTGAAAGCGCGCCAAACCCTGAATGACCAGACGGATGGTGCCATCCGGCGCCCGAAATAAGCGGTGAACCATCGCTGCGGTCCCAATATTGAATAAGTCCTTGGGTTCTGGGGTATCAAGTTCCGGATCTCGGGAGGCTACCAGCCCAATAAGCCGATTCTCTCCAGCAACGACATCGTCTATCAGTCGAATGGAACGTGGCTGTCCAATCGTTAGCGGCACCGCAGTCTGAGGGTATACCACCAGACCGCGCAAAGGCAGAATTGGAAGAACAGACGGGATTACAGGTCCAGTCTCATCGTCCTCTGGTATGGATTCATCATCCTTCTCTCCAGGCCGGATAACCTGGGGGACAATCTGCTTCAATAGCAAATCTTCCAGAGTTAGGTCATCCTGATCATCCAGATTGAGAGGGTTTAAAAAGTTGGACGTCCAACGAGATGCGGGCATTTTATCTCTTTTATTTTCTGGATCCGACGAGCGCCTCATGATCAATTTCTCTTCTGATGAAGCAGTCATCCGGGTAGATTCACTCTAATCTTCGACCTTAATCTTTACCGGGCGAACCTTAGATAAACGAATATGCAGAAAACCTACACTGTAAACCGCCTCGATGTGCTCCAAAGAAATATCGGATGGAAGCTCCACTTCGCTGCTAAAATCACCGAAGCGAATTTCCATCTGGTGGTAAGCGCGCCGTTCGGGAACATCGCTGCGCACTCCGCGAATATGGAGGTAACGCCCATCTAAGACAATCGTGAAGTCGGTCTCCTCCATACCGGCGATTTCCACGCGGACAATTACCATCTCTTCGGTTTCAAACACATCCGTGGGTGGGCGCCATGCATGCGAACGCACTGCCATACGCTGGCGGGTTGCCTCTGGGAGTTTTCGAACATCTTGCAAAATGTAAAAACCAGGTCTTTGCACATCAGGTTTTAAGACAACATTTATCATATGACCACCTTGGTTTCCAATTGAAGATCATTCAACCAGCCTTCAATCGAATACCTGAAACCCCATGCTTAAAGAACGTCCTTGGCTACCGTTAATACCTGCTCATAGTTTGGTTCATCACCCATTTTCGGCATATATTCCGCATAAACAACCTTCCCGTTACGATCGACGACGAAGATTGCCCTGCGAAATATCCGTTGATCTTTTAATAATACGCCATACTTTTCGCCAAACTCTCCACTAAGATGGTCCGACACGGTGACCACCCTGTCAACCCCTGCTGCACCACACCAATTTTTGATCGTATAAGGCAGATCCATACTCACCATCATAATGACAATATCCTCCCCCAGCGCAGCAGCTTCCTGGTTGAAACGGCGCGTCTCGCGATCACAAACCGACGTACTCAGCGAGGGGAGCGAACCGATAATGCGCACCTTGCCTTGGGTATCACCCATTCCCCTAAAAAGAGACCAATCCATCCCCTGAACAGTAAACTCAGGCGCCTGCTGGTTTACCTGAATATCTGCACCAACCACTGGGGCATCCTGGCCACGAAATTCGAACAAACCTTTCCGAACAATACTCATTAATTTTCTCCCTTAGAATTCGCTGTTGAACAAAAGAGATAACAAACAAATTGCTATCAATGACAATCAGGCGCCCCCGGCGGGATTCGAACCCACAGCCAACTGCTTAGAAGGCAGGTGCTCTATCCTTTGAGCTACGGGGGCAAGCATGCTGTCGATTATTCCATGCACGGACGAATGCCCTTGTAGACACGACCGCCGGTAAAGGTTCTCAAGATCGTCTCCGGAGGGCGACCGAGGCGCTCTCCCAACTCCACGGCACTCATCGGGGCATTGCCGCTGGCGAGGAAGAGCCGGAATGCTGCATCGACCAAGGTTGAGTGTTCTGTTATGAATCCTGGTTGTTTGGCACAATGGGTGATCAATATATTCTGCAAGCCGTCTACTTGCTGTACTTCAGCAGTTACTGGATCGACCCAATCAACTTTTTCCTCTAAATCTACGTGTTCAAATGCTAATTGGTGTTCTATGCACAAATTACTACGCAAATAAACACGCCAATCCCGGTCATTTTTCGCCCACCAATTGAAATCAATGTGAAAGGGGGTTTGTAGCGCTGGTTTGACGAGACTGACACGTTTGACTTCGACCAAATTTCCCTCCACTAACTCCGTTCGGTATCGTTGAAGCGAAAATGCAAATCGCCTACATGTGTAAACCAAGGACGGGATGCAAGCAATGTCAAGATGGGTCCAGGTGGACAGCGCCTAATCACATTCAGGGCAGCATATAGCTCGCTGGCATGCACATGACCCTGTGGATTTAACTTCGCCAGCTCGCGCACGGTGTTAACAACCACCTTTTCGAAAGGTTGGCGCTCCTTGCTCATCTGAGCCCAAAGGCGATCGACTGCCTCCACATCTGGCACGGCGATGGTCATGCGCTCATCAAATTTCGAATAAATCGTTTGCTTGAGCATGGCAAAAACCACCCCGCCATCCACACCGATCAACACGGTGCGCACCCACTCCTTGCTCGGACGGTGTGTGTCTGGGTAAATTATCACTTCCCCTGGCACTTGGCTACGCTGGATGCGTATTCTGCTTCCTGGTACTAAATTGTGAGTTTCGTACCATTCTCTCAACCCATAAACATACCGTTTAGGGCGCACGACCCAGGCTGGAAATTTTTCACCACTAAGGCCATCTACCAAGGTAAAGCGGATGCGCGGCGCCTCATAAGCTGTAGGAAATTGATAGCGCAATCTCGATGAAAGTGGCAGAGTGCCTGCCCGCCAATGAGGATAGATCAGATTCAATTGAACTTCTTCAAAATCTTGGGGCCTCCCCTCTAATGGTGAAAGCTCATCATCCAGTTCGCGCTCGAGCGCTTCCATTTCGATGGTTAACAACGAGCGATCATAATCAATCCCTGGATAACGCAAGTAAACTGGCGGCTCCAGCACAGCCTCTGGCTCAAGGCGGTTTAGGAACCAAAGCACCTCACCTGCTGCGCCAACTTCATCGAAGCGCTCATCTTCCTGAAGCGCGAGATCCATAGAGAACTCAAGCAGCTTCGGGTTGACGTTGGCAGGGATCTCGATTTGCTCCAATAGGTTGGAGGTGGGCAAGGGACCTCCCCCTGCCACATCCAGGACTGCCTCCGCCAAATTTAGATGGCCGATATTGATGCTCAAAAGCAATGCCCGCGGGAACCAGCGACCAGCAATGCGCACAAAATCATCGTTTTTGATCAGCTCTTCATCCAAAGTTTCAACTAAAAACTCCTGGTAATTATTCAGCACGTAATCCGGGTCTAAGGTTGCATCAACCTCAGCCAGGTCAAGCGGCTGGTTCAGCGCGTGATCCTGCAACCCGGCAGCATATTCGTGCACATCCCCATCCTCAAAAGCCACCTGTATAACTTCGAATTCTCCCAGTTCAGGATTATTTCCCGGGCGTACATTCACTACCTTTGCTTTTTTCCAGTCTAATGTTGGAAACACCAATTTTTGTGATACAGCGTAGCGTTCTTTAGGTAAGTATTGATCGCCATCCGCGGTGCGCTGTTGATCAATAACAAGCTTTTCCCTTTGGATGCGTTCTTTCACCAGGATGTCTATCAGCTCCTGAGAGGTTAGGGGCGTTTCCGTTTCCAATAATTCATTATAAATAAATTCGATATCTTCTTGCTGGAGACTAAAATTGTCCCAGTAATCTTCACGAAGCGAATACTGTGTCATTAACATAAAATTGCCTTTGATCTGCCTAATATTATGCGTTAATATTATACCCGATGGAAAAAGGATGGATTAACCTATTTCGAGCAATAATAAAACTCATAGAAGTTACGCAGTTGGATACGTGGCAGGGGGTTTCGCAACGGATTCGCTGCTGCAAATCATCCCAATCAAGCATTTTTGAGATGAGCTCTACTGTTGCCTTAAGAACTGGAGGATAGATATGGTATCCGATACTGAGTGGGTAGCTATTGAAACAGTTCCCGGTGATTTACAAGCCGAGATTCTGCGAGGCTTGTTGGAAGCGCAGGGGATCCAAGTATATCTTTCCCAGGAAGGTGCCGGCCGCGCGATCGGGTTAAGCGTCGGCCCTCTGGGTGAGGTCGAAATTTTAGTGCCGGCTGAAAGTCGGCAATTTGCACAGCAGGTTTTGGAAGATTACCACGCCGGCCTGTTCATAAACGAGGCGGGCCTGGACGAAGACGATGAAATGCACAGCGATTAATATCTCATTAAATAGTGCCTTTGTCCTGTATCCATTGCCTCAGCTCAGGGGGTATAATGCTTGTAGTATTTACGCATTTGAAGGCTGAGCCCCGCCAGCTTCCTGGTGCGTAATTACGATCTTGATTTGAGGCGATTTGATGGAATATTATCGATCTGAGGCATATCCAGATTTTGATGGACAGTACGATGAAAATGGATCGAGGAATTTCCGCCGAAGTCTGGTGGACGCTCTCGAGACCATTCTTTTGTCCATTGTCTTATTCTTAGGTATCAACGCGGTATCAGCCCGCATACGTATTGAATCGGTCAGCATGCAACCGACATTAATTGCAGGCGATTTTGTGATCGTCAATAAGGTTGCCTACAAATTGGGCTCACCGAGTCGCGGTGATGTAATTATCTTTCATTACCCCCCCGATCCAAAGAGAGAACCTTATATCAAGCGAATCATCGGTTTGCCGGGTGATGTCGTACAGGTGGGTGGCGGCAAGGTATCCGTCAATGACCACTTGCTGAACGAACCGTACATTTCTGCACCACCTCAATATCAAGGAGAGTGGAAGGTGCCCGACGACTCTCTCTTTGTGCTAGGTGATAACAGAAACAGCTCATCCGACTCCCACCAGTGGGGCATGGTGCCCGTACCAAACGTGATCGGAAAAGCTGAGCTGGTGTACTGGCCGCCAAGCGAGTGGAAATTACTCAACCAAGATACAGCCTTCGCGGCTGAGCCTTAGTTTATTGCTCTTGCAAGATGTGTCTTGCAATCACCAGGCGCTGGATCTCGCTGGTTCCCTCCCCTATGGTCATCAATCGAGCATCCCGGTAAATCCTTTCCACAGGATATTCACGGCTGTAGCCATAACCCCCATGAATTTGGATGGCATCACGACAGACGCGCTCAGCCATCTCGCTGGCAAACATCTTTGCCATAGCGGCTTCCTTGCTGTAAGGCTTTCCCTGTTCTTTTAGCCATGCCGCGTAATACACCATCAGGCGAGCAGCTTGAATCTCGGTTGCAGCGTTCGAAAGCATCCACTGGATCGCCTGGTAGTTTGCGATGGGTTGCCCAAAGGTTTGGCGCTCTTGGGCATAGCGAATTGCCTCCTCAAATGCGGCTTGAGCCAAACCAACCGATAAGGCTCCGATGCTGACCCGCCCTCCATCCAGAACAACCATGGTCTGCTGTAACCCTTTCCCTAATTCACCAATCAGGTAATCGGATGGCACACGCACATCCTCATAGGTGACAGCATGAGTTGGGGACCCTTTTAATCCCATTTTCTTTTCCGGGGGACCAAGGTGAAGCCCAGGGGAATCTGTGGGGACAAGGATCATACTCAGGGAAGCCGAACCGCCTTTTGGATCGGTGCGCACTAGGGTAACAATGAAATCCGCGATGCTGGCATTGGTGCACCACATCTTTGCTCCATTGATCACCCATTGGTTGCCGTCCAGAGAAGCACGCACGCTCACCCCACCTTTCAGGTCAGAGCCGGCTCCAGGTTCGGTAAGCGCCAGGGCAGCCAAATTGCCATCTCCACTGGCTACAGACGATAAAAAGTGCCGTTTAAGCTCACTAGATCCAAATAGGGCAAGCGGAGCGCAACCCAATCCGTTATGAGCGGCGATAGCCAAAGCAGTGCTGCCGCACCCCCAGCCCAGTTCTTCGATAGCGATGGCTGCGCTGACCGCGTCTACACCCGCTCCTCCAAACTCTTCGGGGATATTTAAACCCAACAAACCCAGAGGACCCATTTTACGGACAGCATCCCAATTGAATTCCCCCGTTTCATCCACATGGCGAGCTTTGGGCTTCACCTCGCGGCTTACAAATTCGTGGACCGCATCGCGCCACATCCTCTGTTCCTCGCTTAAAGCAAAATCCATGATGGCTCCTCCGAATTATGTTTATAGTTCATTCTGATTCTGACACAAATCAATGCCGTTAAGAATCAGGCAAGCCACCAATAAGATGATCAGGCATTTGAACCGCTACCACCTCCCCCTTGGCGCATAAATCTCCACGCGCAAATAGCATTGAGCTAACCACTATCTTGCGCCCCTTGATCTCTTTGATCGAAGAACGCACCTCAAGAAGTGTATCTATGGGAGTTGGGCGTAAATAATCGACATGCAGGGAGGCGGTTAAGAATCGAAATGCAGGCAAGGTGTCCATCGATCTACCCGCTGCACGGTAAGCTGCTGCGGCAGCTGAGCCTGTGCTATGACAATCTATCAGCGAGGCGATCAGTCCTCCATATACATACCCAGGAATAGCGGTATGGTAAGGGCGCGGCTGGAAAAAGCAGACCGTTTCGTCTCCATCCCAATAGCTCTTGATCTGTAAGCCGAGCTCGTTCAATCGACCACAACCGTAACAATGACTGGATTGTTCTGAGTAGAAATCTTGAAAGGCTTTATCGCTCATCGAGTGTATGTTTTACCTTGCTACGCGGATTTCTTCTACAGCTTCTGGATTGACCAGCGATGAAGTGTCCCCCGGGTCCTCCCCCAAATAGGCAGCACGGATCATGCGCCGCATCACTTTAGCATTGCGCGTCTTTGGCAGGTCGCTGACGAACAAGACTTCACGAGGAGCAAAGGGCTTGCCCAGAGCTTTTACGATCATCTTGTATAACTCTTGGCGCAGCTCTTCACATGGATCACAGTCTGTTGAAAGCACCGCGAAGGCCACCACCTCGCTGCCCTTGATCTCGTCAGGAACGCCAATTGCCGCAGCCTCCACTACATCTGGGTGACTGACCAGAATTGATTCGATTTCGGCTGGTCCTAGGCGCTTACCTGCTACCTTAATCGTGTCATCTGAGCGACCGAGGATATACCACATATCATCATCATCTATCAAAGCGAAATCACCGTGAACCCAGATCCCCGGCCAGCGAGACCAGTAGGTCTCCTCGTAACGCTGCGGGTCTTTCCAGAAACCCCGTGTAATGCCAATCCATGGCGTTTTGATGACCAGTTCACCAACCTGGTTGCGCACAGGATTTCCATTCTCATCCAGCACATCAGCGGCAATACCTGGGCAGGGGGCAGAAAAGGCACACGGCTTGAGCGGCAAAATCGGGTTCCCCATCACGATTCCCCCAGATAACTCCGTGCCGCCTGAATAATTGATCACTGGCAGACGAGTTCTCCCAACCTTCTCAAAGAGCCAATTCCACGGATCGGGGTTCCAGGCTTCACCCGTGGAAGCAAACAAGCGCAACGAAGACAGATCGTGCTTGAGAAAGTGCTCCTCGCCCCGCGGGATGAGTGAGCGCACCAGAGTGGGCGAAACACCAAGCCCGGTGATGCGATGGCGCTCAACCAACGCCCACAGGCGATTGGGACCTGGATAGTCTGGCGCACCGTCATACAACAACATTGTCCCGCCAAGGATCAAGGTGCCAAAGGCCAGCCAGGGGCCCATCATCCAGCCCATATCCGTGACCCAATACAGCACCTCTCCGGCATGTAGATCGGTGCCAAATGCCATATCTTGGGCGGCCTTGACGGGGAATCCGCAATGGGTATGCACAGCTCCCTTGGGTCGGCCGGTGGTGCCTGACGTGTAGATGACCATGAGCACATCTTCTGCCGACGTGACTTCCGTATCCGCCTGATCAGACTGCGAATCTACCAGCTCATGCCACCAATGATCTCTACCGGCTGTCATGGGAACATCGATTTCTGCTCGATTGACCACGATGAGATGCTGCAACGAAGATACCATCCTGGCAGCTTCATCGGCAACAACCTTCATCGAAACCGGCTTGGCACGCCGGAAAAACCCATCAGCGGTGAAGAGGGCTTTCGCCTCAGCGTCCGCTAAACGTGAAGCGACTGCCCCGGCGCCAAAGCCAGAAAATAGTGGCAAGATTACGCCACCGATCTTAGCTATTGCCAGCAACGCGATTACGATTTCCGGGGTCATTGGCATATAAAGGCCAATAGCATCGCCCTTACCCAATCCCAGGCTGCGCAGGGCATTTGCCGTCCGATTCACCTGTCTGTAAAGCTCCTTGTAGGTTAATCTCCTGACAACCCCTTCTTCGCCCTCCCAGATGAGCGCGGTACGCTCTTCCGCCTCTGTGCCAATATATTTATCCAGGCAATTATGGATAATATTCATTTGGCCATCTATACACCATTTTGGCCAGGCAATGCCCCGGCTAAGATCCAGCACCTGTGTATAGGGTTGATAGAAGCGTATATCCAGATAGTGCAGAAGTGCATCAGTGAACCAGGCCACATCCTGAGTTGAGCGGTGCATCAACTCGTTGAAATCATTAATTTGATGCTGGCCCATGAACTGGGTCAGATGAGCACGCTCAACGTATTCTGGCGTAGGTTCCCAAACGAAATTCCCTCCAAACTCGAGTTGATTGCTCATGGACGCTCCGTTTATAAAATTTGATTGTACTTGGAGATACTGGTAATAATTGTATCATCTTTGAAATCGATCTCAAACAAATTTATATGCCCCTCAGGGCAATTGCATATGCCCTGAGGGGCATGCGCAATCCCGTGAAAAGAGTGTTTAGGGTTTACACTAGATCTAAAGCCTAAGGGGTTTCTAAAACACAAAACCAAGCCTGCCACACTCCAAGGATAAGTAGTACAATATTTTGTAGAATCATAGCCAGGCAGACCATCGAGTATTACTTACCCACATTGAAGGAGGTGCGCAATGGAACGCCCCAAGCAGGATTTTAACACCCTCACCCTGGTCACAATTCCTGTGGCCATTGCCATCAATATTGCTATTGGCCAACTGATCATTACTTTGAAGCTCCCCATCTACCTGGATTCGATCGGCACCGTACTCGTCGGTGTACTGGCAGGGCCTTGGGCCGGAGCGCTCACCGGCTTGCTTTCCAATCTAATCTGGGGATTGACTGGTCTAAAT
>DATCYX010000459.1:0-4367 GCA_036526235.1 Anaerolineales bacterium
TTGAAATAGTGTTTTTAGAGCAGGTGCATCATCTGGTTGCGAGAGCGGGCCACGAGGAATATAAGCGATGCTGAATAGACCCTTTAGTATAGGACGAATTAAGACCTGAGCACCGCCGATCAATTGATCCTCATGCATTAAAGCAAGTCGGTAGGCCTTCCATCCCTCAGCTTCTTTGAATTCGCCCCATTCATAAGTCTGCATCAAACTGAAGGCAGGTGCGCTCTCAATCAAGTGATTCCATTTTTTTCGGTCTTTAGGAGGTACAAGAATTATTTCCATAAAGTCTACGAGTTATGGGGTGCGGGCTTCAACGATGCCCTGATAAATTTGATACCCTACTTTGCTGATCGATAGCGTAATGGGGTTATGCACATACGTATTGCGACCATAACATACCAGTTGACCGCCAAATTTGGCTTTGAAATCTCGTACACCATATTTCTCATCGGGCTTGCCAGCGCCGCCGAAGTCGTACACATGGTAGCCTTGTTCTGCACCCCATTTCAGGATGTGCCATGTCAGCAGTTCGTTCGGTGAATACGCCGAGTATGCCCGGTCCATGCCGCCATACCAGCCATAGATCACATGTTTATACAGCAAATCCGCCGATACAGCTACAGGGACCCCATTCACGCGTGCCAGGGTAAAGCGCACCATTTCCTTTGGTCCAAGCACATCATAGGCAGCCTCAAACATATTTTTGCTGGGAGGAGGGACGCTCGCCGCACGATAGGTTTTCCAAATGAGCTGGTAACAATCATCCATTTGCTGCAGGTCTCGCACCACTTCGATTTGCACCTCTCCACGGTTGATCGCTTTGCGTATATTCTTGCGTGTCCGCTGACCAATGTTTTGAAAGACGGCATCCACGGGATGATCCAATTTGATCAGGTAATTTAAGTGATCCTCATATGAAAAACCGCATTTCTGCAAGAGGCTTTGGATTGGGCTCAAATCGAAAATGTTGCGCAGCTCGGTGAATAGCGGTTTCCCACCAGTCTGGCGGATGTATGCTTTCAGGAGCATTTCCAATGCTTCTTTGCCTTTTTCGCTCTGCTCGTACAAGATGCTCCCGTAGACTACATTTCGACTGGTGAGTCGGCGAAACACATTGCTTAAAGTGATCTCGACGGGTAGCATCAGTGCCAGGATTTGTCCGTCGCTACCCCTAACAGCCCATAGCGATGGACGATAACCCTGAGTGTGTTTAAACACCTCAAACATTTCTGGTGTGTGGAAGATATTCCCTTGGGGATGATTATCGACAAAGGCTTTCCAAGCATCGTCTTCCAGACTGTGTACTAAATGAAATCCCTGTTGATCCCAATGATGATTATTATTCATGTCTGGTATGTCCAGAAGGAAGATAAGAAGAGTAACTCAGGTTACGCTGCGCCAGCTACCAACTCTTGTAGTTGCCCCAGGCGGGTATCCCATTCCTGCCGGCTTTCTTGACGGAGGACGATGACTTCTTTGGCTAAATCCATGTATCGCTTTTGCATTTCCAATATTCCATCTCGAATGCTTTCCGCGGAATCGGATACGTAAACAGTACCTTTAGGAAAGACTTCTCGTAGATAGGGCCAGTCGGAAGTAATCAATGGCTTGCCTGTCGCCACTGCCTCGCAGCCGCCGAGTTGGAGCGTATAGTCTCGTGTGGTCAGCACCATAATCGCATCGGCTGCCCTGAGCAAGCTAGGATACTGGCGGTAAGGGTCTAAAAATCCGGTGAAGGTGATATTTGCTGGGTTTTTATCAAAAAAGCTGGCTGGTTTTTTTCTGGTATCCCCCGTAATATAAAAGTGGATCTCTGGTAATTGTGCCGCGGCTTCCAAAACGGCTTCGATCGGTTCATCTTGAGCAAACGTGCTGACGAAAGCCACTTTAAACCCGGTTTTGACGGGGAAAGGCTCGCCCTCGGGTAAATCGAGGAAGGGATCGGTCATGACCAGGGCATGCCCGCCCCAGGAGCGAACGGTGTCCGCCCAATGCTGGTTCGTCACGATGTTGGTCACTGCGCGCCGCGCCAGAAACTTCTGGATAGGCAATCCCCAATCCCAAATCTTTGCGAATGCTGCACTATGGTAGTGAAGAACAAATTTCGCGCCGCTTATAAGGCAATAGAGGTACACCACCAAGCCACTGACAAAGGGAGGGTTCTGGACATGGATAGCACCAGGGCGTTCCTTGAATAAAACCTGAAGAGTGCGAAATGATTGCAAGATGTACTTCAAAGGCGCGTGGGGGGGTGATTGGAAGCGTAAATAATGGATGCAGTACAGTTTTCCCCCCAACTCTTTAGCAAACGTGTCGCTCATGCGGCTATAAGGAGCCCAGGATATTGCTAGCCAGTTGTTTCGAAGATTTTGCATTTCTACCTCGTTGTGAATTACAGATGTGCAAAAAAATTATTGATGGAACCATTCCGGCCACAACGTTGTGGCAAATCGCCGTACATTCCGTTCGATATCAAAAGTTTCTATCATGGATTGCCGGCCATTACCTCCCAACTGGGCGCGCAAGGCGGGCTCATCCAGCAAGTGGGCCATTGCTTTCACTAGGGCTTGGTTGTCTTCTGGGGGCAACAGCAAACCGTTCACTTCATGCTCTAATATTTCAGGGATTGCAGAAACGCTGGTGGAGATCACGGGTAACTGCATTGCCATGGCTTCGCAAATCACGTTAGGGATGCCGTCCACGTCCCCCTCATCGGTTTGTATGCAGGGCAATACAAACATCGTCGCCTGCCTGTACCTTTCAATGACTTCATCGTGTGGGATGGCACCGAGCAAGGTCACCGTATCTTCTAACGACAATTGGCTTACTAACTCGTCTAACTCCTCCCGCTGAGGCCCCTGCCCGACGATTTGACAGTTGAATTCATACCCCTGATCTTTCAGCCCACGGCACCCTTTGATGAGCTGCGCGAAACCTTTCCTGCGCGCCAGCTGCCCAACCGAGAGGATCAGCGGCTTGCCATTCGAGGAAGGCGGGGACGGCTGGTATTCGTTCAAGTCCAATCCATGATGGATATAGCTGATTTTGTCGCTAAGGTCTTGACCGATAAGTGCCTCCAGGTGCGTCTTGTTGTACAGCGAGCAGGTGACGGCGCGGCGGGCTTCCGTGATTTTTTCACGTAGCAGGACAGGATTGACATAGATGTCCGCTCCAGCATGTATCGATAAGCTGTAAGGTTTACCCAGCAATCTGCCTGCCACCAGTGCGACAGTCGCAGCTCGATCAACAAAATGGGCGTGGAATTCTCGAAATTGGTGCTTGCGCACGAGATAGGCTGCATAAACACCTTCGCCAAAGTGCAGTAACGTCTTGATGCGCGCTTTCAGGCTAGGGTGAGATCGAGTCATTAGAAAAATCAGGCTTTGGAAGTAGCGCCGCGGGCGCAAAAAGGCAAAGTACAGGTGGCTGGCGATTAAACTCATCCAGGCTACCGGGAGCAGGTAGATTACGCCTTGCTGGAGCTCTTTCTGATCTTTGGAGAGAGGCATATCCGCCGGCGGGCGGCGGATGGCTACAATTTTCAGATCTACGCCCCATTGGCGTAGCATCTTGATTTCCCGGTCAATGAATGTCGTGGTCAGGATCGGGTATGTGCCGGTGAGGTAAATCAGGTTCATTTATCTAAGGCTTGTTACTTTCGCTCTCAAGGGGTGTTATTGGTGACAAGAGGCAAAAATACGCGCGGAAAAGACGCCAGCGCATCCAGCTCGTATGCACCCATCTCGGGAGAGGCGCTGCGCGGTCTTCCCAAGATGTCATCGGGTGGTGCAAAGGCTGGGTCTGCCTTTCCGATGGCTGGGCTGTTCGCCGGGAGCTTGCCGTACAGCTCGACCAGGCGCTCGAACTCTTGCCGAATGGTCAGGCTGCCGCTCAGGAAGGCCGAGCCGTTCCAGCGCGGCAAAACGATGGCTGCATGGTTGGTGTTGAGCAATGGGTCTGTCACAACACGCCGGGCGTCATCCAATAGGGGGCTGGCTACTTTCCCGGGCGGGATTAACTTGGGTCCGTTCCAATAAAGGTTGTTGTCTAGGATGAGATTGCTCACCTGCACCGGCTCGCCGCCCGAGAAGTTGTTCTTATCCCCAGACAGGTCGGCACCCATCGTGCCGGACGGGTCTGACCAGATGTTGTTGTAGAAGTAGAGGTTCTGGTTCTGCAGGTTTACGCCTTTTTGGTCGACACGGAAGGCATAGGCATCCGAAGGCAGGTCACCGACGACGGTGTTGTTGGCAAAGGCAATATCCTTGACGCCGCTCAATGCAAGCAGGGAGTTCACCATATCTTGAGCGTTGCCGATCATCAGGTTGTTCTCGATGCGCATGACCTTGACCTCATGAGCAAGGTTG
>DATCYX010000460.1:0-2054 GCA_036526235.1 Anaerolineales bacterium
GTATGGATCAATGGCATCGAGTATGCCCGTGTGTATAAAGTGCGCTAAAAAGATTAGGGTATAAGCACAATATCCATGTTGGCGCTAGTCTCCCCCTCATTGGGGTAATGCTGCGTGACCAGCGTTTGGTATCCTGCCGCACTGATGCGGATATGAATGTGCGGCGGCCTCCCCGAGTAGGGTGGGGGCAGGTTGCTTTCAAAACGATAGGCGCCTTGGTCATCCGCCAGCAATGTGGCGCGATAGTCGTCGCTGTATTCGCCATCGGACCCAGCCAGCCAGAACTCTAGCTGTGCCCCAGGTATAGGAACACAACCCGCCGAAGAGAGCACCATGCCTTGCAGTACATAGCCTTCTCCCACTTTGTCGCGCAATGGCGCGTCTGGCTTATAGTATGGCCCCTCGGCATCAGACCGGGTGGGCGGACAGGTTTGGGCAACCTGATTTCGGTTTTCCTGCGAAGTAGTTGGTGTGATGGAAACCTGGGTGGTCTCGGTTGTACAGGCAGATAAATACAGTGCTACCAGTATCATTACTGCTATTGATCGTAACTTTAAGCGGATCATCATCACGCACTCCTGATTTGTATCTAATATTGCCGTCAAAAGTTACGCAACTGAGGAATTCTTTATCAATTGCGTAGGTATTGGAAAGATTATAACGTAGGCTGGCAACAGGTTCGCTGCGCTGGCATTTGACATTCCGAATTCCATAATTCGAATAATCATGAGGTTTATAATGGGCGCATGCCTCCTTCATCCTGGGATAAAAGTAGATTGCAAGCGGTTGCCCAACGGGTTGACCAACCTTTGGATGCCCACAGACAACTGAGCACCCAGGGGACCTTTGCTGCGCTCAAGCATCCTAACTATCGCCTGTGGTTCGCTGGTCAACTGGTTTCGCTGGTCGGCAGCTGGATGCAGACTACTGCGCAAGGTTACTTAATCTTTGAGCTGACCCAATCACCAGCCTATTTGGGCTATGTGGGGTTCGCTGCGGGGATCCCCTCCTGGCTGTTTACCTTGTACGGTGGCTTGATTGCTGATCGTTTGCCCCGCCGCAATCTGCTGGTGATGACCCAGTCAGCGATGATGGTTCTGGCGTTTGGTTTGGCCACGCTGACCTTCGCTGGCATCGTGCAGCCGGGGCATATCCTGGGTTTTGCTTTCTGCTTGGGAATCGCTAACGCCTTCGATGCGCCAGCCAGGCAATCTTTTGTGTTGGAGATGGTCTCGCGGGAAGATCTGACCAATGCCATCGCCTTAAATTCAAGCATGTTCACCGCTGCTACCGTGGTTGGGCCGGCAGTGGGCGGGCTGCTGTATGCTGCCCTTGGTCCAGCCTGGTGCTTCACCATCAATGGAGCTTCTTTTATGGCAGTGATTACTGCCTTATTACTCATGCGGTTAAAACCAGCTTCACACACCCCACGACATGGCTCGGCCTTGGCAGATGTGGCCGCGGGCATCGGCTATGTCCGCAAGAATGTAATCCCCCGAACGGTGATCAGTCACTTGGCTATGGTCAGCATGTTTGGGATCAGCTTTGTTTCCTTGATGCCCGCCTGGGCGGTGAGAGTGCTGGGTGGTGATGCCACCACCAACGGTTTCCTCCAATCGGCGCGAGGTGTGGGAGCGCTGAGCGGGGCATTGATGATCGCGGCATTTGGTGGCTATATCGTGCGCGGGAGATTGCTTACCCTGGGCGGCTTCATCTTGCCGCTCACCTTGTTGGCGTTCTCCGCGGTGCGCTGGCTTCCGCTATCCTTGTTGACACTGGTTGGCGTTGGCTGGGGGTTCATGGTGTTTGTCAACTCATCCAATGCCCTGTTGCAAAGCCACGTGCCAGACGATCTGCGCGGCCGGGTGATGTCCATATACACCCTGGCATTCTTTGGATTGATGCCTGTTGGCGCCCTGCTAGCTGGCGGCGCTGCCACCTGGGTTGGAGAGCCGCTCACGGTAGCTTTGGCTGCCTCGATGCTGTTGGTTTTCGGCGCTTTGGTTTGGATCAAGGTACCCCAACTGCGTAGTTCAGATTAATTGATATTGAGG
>DATCYX010000461.1:0-9438 GCA_036526235.1 Anaerolineales bacterium
CCGCCAATCACCAAGTGATCTAAAACATCGATATCCAGGAGCTTGCCAGCCTGGACGATGGCGCGCGTCACCGCAACGTCATCTGGGCTGGGGGTGGGGTCGCCGCTGGGGTGATTGTGCACCACGATCAGCGCAGCGGCATTGCGTCGCACGGCGGCTTTAAATAGCTCGCCCACCCGCACCTGGGAGGAATTTACCGAGCCGCGATAGACCGCTTCGACGGTGATCATCCGGTTGCGATTGTCCAGCAGAATCACGCGCAACTCCTCCTGCTCCAATGCGCTCATCTCGTAGCGAACCAGGTCGGCGGCATCCTGCGGACTGTGTATCGCTGGGCGCTCATCCGGGGCTTCAGCAGCCAGGCGGCGGCCCAGCTCGATGGCTGCTTTTACCTGGGCAGCCTTGGCCTCGCCAATTCCGCGCTGGGCGCACACCTCGTCAAACGAAGCGCGATGCAGCCCCGGCAAACCGCCAAAGGTCTGCATCAAGCGCTGCCCGACCTGCACAGCGTTCTCGCCGTGCACTCCCACCCTGAGCAGGATAGCCAATAGCTCAGCGGATGAGAGCGCCTGGGCACCCAGCCTTTGTAGTCGCTCGCGCGGCCGTTCAGCCTCGTCCAGGTCGGTGATGCGGTAGGACGGGCGTTGGCTAGTCATGGTGAATCAAGGTGGGTTGAATGTTGCGGAAGGGGGTGGGGTTGTCCATTGGCAATCTCCTGCAAGTTTGGCAGATGAAGTTATCTTGGACAGTCGAGCTACCTGGTAGAAGTATTCCCCGGCAGCACTATATAATTTTACTCTGGAAGTCATCTGATCTCCAATAATGCTATAATGTACTCCCAGGGAGCCTGCTATGACCTTTGATCCGTCTGCCTTCAGCAATGTTATTCTCATCGTGACCGCCTGGGGAGGGGCGTTCATCGCTGCCCTTTGGCTGAGCCTGGTAATCTGGACCTACCGCGATATCCGCGGACGGGCGCGCGACCCTCTCGGGCGCATCCTGGCGGTGCTGGTGGTGGCGGTGTTGTTTTTACCCGGGATTGTCATCTACCTGATCTTACGCCCGGCGCGCACCCTGGAAGAGGAATACCAGCAGTCCCTTGAAGAGGAAGCCTTGCTGCACTCGATCGAAGATGCCAGCCTGTGTCCGGGTTGCGGCAGGCGCATCAAGGAAAACTGGATGGTTTGCCCAGGTTGCCATACGAAGCTGAAGAAAAATTGCCACCAATGCGGCAAGCTGATGGAGCTAGGATGGAACCTGTGCCCTTACTGTGGTACACCTGCCCCCGGAATGCGCCGCGAAGGTCTGACCATGGATGATGCCCTGAGACCTATGCCGATTGAAGAAGAGCAGGCTTCCGAGTAAATGTAGTTATTAACACGAAGGACACCAAGGAATCATAAAGGGTATTTTAGATTCCTTGGTGTCCTTTTTGTTTTATTTGTTCTTATTTATTTAACGCACTCCACCCCGCATATTTTGCCGTCTCACCTAGCTCGGCTTCGATGCGCAGCAACTGGTTGTATTTGGCAACACGATCGGAGCGAGCTGGAGCACCGGTCTTGATTTGCCCCATATTGAGCGCCACCGCTAGGTCGGCGATGGTGGAATCCTCGGTTTCGCCTGATCGGTGTGAGGTGACTGCTCGCCAGCCGGCGCGCTGGCAGGTCTCCACTGCTTCAATGGTCTCAGTGAGCGTGCCGATCTGGTTGAGCTTAACCAACAAGGCATTGGCAGCTTTCTCCTTGATGGCACGACGCACCCGATCGGGGTTCGTGACCAGCAGGTCATCCCCCACGATTTGAAGACGGTCCCCCAGCTCCTGGACCATTAACTGCCAGCTTTCCCAGTCATCCTGAGCCAGCCCATCTTCAATCGAGACGATTGGATACTGGTCGACCCAGGATTTCCAGAAGGCGACCATCTGCTCGCCGGTCAGCTTTTTACCCTCTTTGCGCAGGTTGTACAAGCCGGTATCTTCCTCGTAAAGCTCCGATGCCGCTGGATCGAGAGCAATTGCTACCTGTTCCCCAGCCTTGTAGCCAGCTTTCTGAATGGCCTCGAGTATAACCTCGACCGCCTCGGCGTTAGCCTTCAATGCAGGCGCATAACCGCCTTCATCGCCGACCAGGGCGGTGTAACCGCGTCCTTTGAGAACGGTTTTGAGGGCGTGATAGATCTCTGCTCCCCAGCGTAGACCTTCAGCGAAGCTCGATGCCCCCAGAGGCATTACCATGAACTCCTGGGCGTCGGTGGATTGCCAGCTTGTATGGGCGCCTCCATTAAGGATGTTTAGCATAGGTACAGGAAGCACATGGGCATATACGCCACCAATGTAGCGGTAGAGCGGCAAGCCAAGAGCGTTAGCCGCAGCCTTGGCAAGCGCAAGACTGGTGCCAAGAATGGCATTTGCGCCCAAATTGGCCTTATTGGGTGTCCCATCCAGCTCGAGTAAGGCAGCGTCAATGCCTTTCTGGTCACTGGCGTCCCAGCCCAGTAGCAGGTCTGCAATTTGATTGTTGACGTGCTCAACAGCTTTCAATACGCCTTTCCCCCCATAGCGAGATTTGTCGCCATCGCGCAATTCCAGCGCTTCGTGGACGCCGGTGGATGCCCCCGAAGGCACTGCTGCCCGCCCCCAGCTTCCATCCATCAGGGTCACCTCCACCTCAACAGTGGGGTTGCCGCGCGAATCGAGAATCTCACGACCAACGACATCTTCGATGATCAAATCCATAGTTCACCTCGTTGATATTGAAAAAGTGATGCAGTTGAATGTTTATCCTTCAACCGCGTTAATCCGATATCCGTTAAAATATTGATTAAGCCGAAATGCAAGTATAATGCAATTCAATGTCTGCAGAGACCTCCCCAGAACTTACAGATCCCCGCGATCGCCTTACGTACCATTTTGATTATACGCCCTTTCGCCGCGTATTGACATCTACCGTCCAGACCCTATTCCATCTCATAGCGATTATCGATGCGAGTGGTGTGGAACACCTGCCCAAAGAAGGGCCGGTGGTGTTAGCTGCCAACCATGTCACCAACTTCGATGTCTTCCCAATGCAATTTAGCTTGCCACGACCGATCTTTTTTATGGCTAAGGCCGAATTGCATCGCAATCCTATCTTGGACGTTGCCCTGCGCCAGATGGGTAGCTTCCCAGTGGAGCGCGGCGCCCGGGATGAATGGGCGCTACGCCATGCCCAAAAAGTGCTGGAACATAGGCAGATGTTGGGCATCTTCCCAGAAGGAAAGCGCAATATGGGTCGGGGCTTGAGACCAGCCAAGACTGGTGCTGCTCGATTGGCTTTATCCGTGAACTGCCCGATCGTGCCGCTGGCAGTTGAAGGAACTCAGCGCATGTTTCAACGCTTTCCGCGCCGTACGCTTGTGCACGTCACGGTAGGTGAGCCCATTTTCCCACAGCATGGCGATACAGCCCTGTCGCTCACCGATCAGATGATGTTCTCACTGGCTGAGTTGTTGCCACCAGAGCAGCGTGGCGTGTACGCGCAACATCCCACTGGGTTTTAATACCAACAAACCCGAGCTATTCCCCAGGTTTAATTTTTCTAGCCTTCAATTTTTAATTTGTCGACTTCCAAGCCTACCTGAACCCCAGACCGCTCTCGCACGGCTTTCACAAAGGCGACGAACAGGGGATGTGGTCGATTGGGACGTGAGAGGAATTCTGGATGAAACTGCGTCCCAAGCATAAAGGGATGGTTGGTCAATTCGGCGATCTCCACCAGACGACCGTCGGGGGAGATGCCGGAATAGCGCATTCCCGCTTTAGCCAATATCTCCCGATAAGCATTGTTAAACTCGAAGCGATGGCGATGACGTTCCTGGACGACCTTCTTCTGGTAGGCTTTGGCGGCGATGCTTCCGGGCTGCAATTGGCACGGGTACAATCCCAAGCGCATGGTGCCTCCCATATCGGATATACTTTTTTGATCGGGCATTAAATCGATTGCCGGGTAGGGTGTGGAACGATCGAACTCGGTAGAATTGACCTCTTCTTTGCCCAAAACGTGGCGAGCAAACTCAATAACCATCAGCTGCATGCCCAGGCAAAGTCCCAGGTAGGGAATTTTGTTCTCGCGGGCGTAGTGTGCTGCCTGAATTTTGCCCTCAATCCCGCGGCTCCCAAACCCGCCCGGGACGATAATGCCATCCGCGTTACGGACCATTTCCCAACTGCGGCCTTTCTCCAGTTCGGCAGAGTGCACCCAAGATATCTCAACTTCGACCCCCTGTGAGATGGCAGCATGTTTTAACGCTTCTCGCACACTCATGTAGGCATCTTGTAATTCGACATATTTCCCGACCAAGGCGATATTCACAACAGGTTTGGACTTGCGCACTTCTTGTACCAACTGCTCCCATTCCTGCCAGTCTGGCTGGCGCCGCGGCTTAAGACCTAGCCTGTCTAAAAGGTAATCACCAGCATGCTGGCGTTCGAGCAGCAGAGGGATTTCATATAATACATCTGTTGTCACCATTGGGAAGACTGCCTTGCGTTCGACATCGCAGAAGAGGGCGATTTTCTCGCACAGGTCCTCATCGACGGGATAATCCGACCGGGCGACTATGACGTCGGGTGAGATACCAATGGAGCGCAGTTCACGCACCGAATGCTGCGTTGGCTTGGTTTTAAGTTCACGGGTCGCCCCGATGTAAGGCAGCCAGGTCACGTGGATGTAGACGGTATTCTCCCGCCCTAAATCGCTACGCATCTGGCGCAAGGCTTCCAGAAAGGGTAAGGACTCGATATCACCCACCGTCCCGCCAATCTCGACCAGCACAATCTCGGCGCCCGTAGTTTTGGCAACCAAGCTGATGCGGCGTTTGATCTCGTTGGTGATATGCGGGATGACCTGGATCGTGCCACCCAAAAAATCCCCTCGTCGCTCTTTACCAATCACATCGGCATAGACCTGCCCTGTTGTAACGTTACATACACTGTTCAGGCTGATATCAATGAATCGCTCATAATGGCCCAGGTCCAGGTCAGTCTCGGCACCGTCATCGAGGACGAACACCTCACCATGCTGGTAAGGGCTCATCGTGCCCGGGTCCACGTTGATGTATGGGTCGAGCTTTTGCACAGCGACGTTAAAGCCGCGCTCTCTAAGGAGTCGCCCAATTGCTGCAGCGGTGACACCTTTGCCTACTGAGCTAACTACTCCACCGGTAAAGAATATGAACTTGGTTGCCATTCGTGCCTCCATTGGTCGGTGTTAAAGGAAGTGGGGAGGTCCGTTTAGCGGGGACCTCCCCACGAGGGTGTCAATATAAGGGAACCTTGCTGGTAAATCATTCTACCAACCTCAATAGATCTTCTGCTGCTCGCCGCATTTCGAGAAAAACCAATCCTAGCTTGGCACCTTCGCGCGCCAATGCGGTTAGCACAGCCTCCTCACCGATGGCGGACAGAATTACGTAACCGCTGTTGCCCCGGATATATACCTGGTCCAAGGTACCCCTGCCCAGCTCGTTGGCAATGCGCTCACCGAGGCTGAGCATGGCAGCAGACATCGCTGAGACTCGATCTTCTTCTGCATCGGCTGGTAGCGCAGAGGCTATGATCAGCCCATCTACAGAAACTACAGCGGAGGCTTCGATCTCAGGAGATGACGCCTGCATTTCGCGAAGGCGGTCGACCATCAATTCTGTTCGCGAGCGGGTCAAGGCGATGTCCACTCCTCATGAGGATTGATTGAACCCGCCATGAGTCTACCATAACTGATAGACTAATGCAAAAGCAGGTTCTTCGTTGTCTGAGATATTCTGGCTGGCGTCGCATGACGAGAATCTCACACAGACCACGCCATTAAGTTGCTTTTTAAAATGCCTTGGGCTATACTTTTTAATAATCACGGAGGGAGTATGCGCATATATGATATATCCTTGCCCATATTGCCTGGAATGCCCGTGTGGCCCGGAGACCCGCAGGTTATTATGGATCGGGTAGGGAACATGGACGAAGGCGCGGATGCCAATGTGACACATCTAAGCATGAGTGTCCATACAGGCACGCACGTTGACGCTCCCTACCATTTTATGGGGGGGGAGGCGGCAACCGTTGACCTATTATCGCTCAAGCTGTTGACTGGCAGAGCCTATGTGCTGCATTTGCCAGACATAGATCTCATCACCGCAGATGTGCTGGAGCAGGCGGATATCCCTCCACGCACGCGTCGCTTGCTCTTTAGAACGCGTAACTCTGATCATTGGGGGAATCCTTCGCATGAGTTTCATACCAATTTTGTGGCCATCAGCTCGGATGGCGCCCAGCATCTGGTGGATCGAGGCGTTAAGCTAGTGGGTGTGGACTATTTGTCAGTGGCTCCTTATGGCGATAGTACACCAACACACCGGATTTTGCTGAGCGCAGGCATGCTGATTGTGGAGGGGCTGGACTTGTCTGGCGTCTCGCAAGGCCGCTATACGCTACATTGTCTACCCCTCAAATTGGTCGGCTGCGACGGGGCGCCGGCTCGGGCGATTCTAATTGGCGTTTAGCAGGAGGTAAGCCAATGAAATTAAGCAGTCCGGCTTTCGCAGAAGGAGATGCCATCCCACGCAAGTATACCTGCGACGGCGATAATGTTTCTCCAGCACTCTCCTGGCAGGGAGCCCCGCAGGCTACAAAGAGCCTGGTGTTGATCATGGATGACCCAGATGCCCCATCCGGGACCTTTGTTCACTGGATTCTATTCGACATCCCTCCCGCATTCAGTCAGCTGCGCGAAGGCGTGCGGGGTGTGGGCATGCCAGGGGCAAACAGCTATCGCAAAGTGGGCTACAATGGTCCCTGCCCGCCGCCAGGCCCAGCGCACCGCTATTTCTTTAAAGTATATGCACTGGATCAATTGCTCAGGTTGCGTCCGGGGGTCATCAAAGCCGAGCTGGAAGGCGCCATGCAGGGGCATATCCTAGACTCAGGCCAGTTAATGGGTCGCTACGGGCGGTAATTCTAGCGTTTGCAGAGCGTTAGTTTTCAGGAATAAGAAAATCCCAGGCCAGTCTATAAGCCGCATTCTGTAGGGCAGGAACCTGCCCTGGTGATCATCTCTCTGGGCTGCGCGTCTCCGTGCAGCTCTTGCAGCCTACCCGGGACTTTGGACCGGAGTCCTGGAGACGAGCAATCTCCTTAGATTGCTGATTATAGATATCCAATTGCTGATTGGTTCTTCAACCAACAATCTGCAATCATCATTCAACAATCCTCTTGTCCCTGCTTGGCCTTGCTCCTGGCGGGGGTTGCCTGGCCGACCGCATTGCTGCGGGCGCCGGTGGTCTCTTACACCACCTTTTCACCCTTGCCGAACCGGCGGTTTGTTTCTGTGGCCCGATCCAACAGGTTAACCCGTTCCGGGGATCACCCGGCGCCGTGCTCTATGGAGTGCAGACTTTCCTCGACTCCGGAAAACGGAGCCGCGATCACCCGACCAACCTGGGTGAGAATCATGATAACATATCTTGACAGAATTGTCAGGTGAAGTATAATAGGGATTGCAAACGACAATCGAGGTCTCGCCCGAACAGGGAAGATCGATTACAACTGAGCAGGACGCCTCTGCGCCAGAGACCGAAGCGAAACCGCTTTAGGTCTGACGGGCCGATGTCAGAGAGTATGGGCATCGGCAGTTGTGTCTGTGTGCAAATCGACTTAGAGCCTTGACAGGCGTAAGTGAGGCTGGTACAATCCAGCCCGCTTGAAAGACCAGGACCTTAACAACTGAAGAGTGATAGAAAGTCAGCCTTGTCTTTTCCAGGACTTCCGTAACCATAACGCACTAAGTGCGTAAAAGTTTTGCGGAGAGTTTGATCCTGGCTCAGGATGAACGCTGGCGGCGTGCTTAATACATGCAAGTCGAACGGGGACTTTGTATTCGTACATAGTCCTAGTGGCGAACGGGTGAGTAACGCGTTGGTGACCTGCCCCGAAGAGAGGGACAACAGCTCGAAAGGGCTGCTAATACCTCATGTGGTCGTAAGGATTAGATGCCTTGCGTCTAAATGGAGCAATTCGCTTCGGGAGGGGCCTGCGTCCCATCAGCTTGTTGGTAGGGTAACGGCCTACCAAGGCAACGACGGGTAGGGGGCCTGAGAGGGTGGCCCCCCACACTGGCACTGAAACACGGGCCAGACACCTACGGGTGGCAGCAGTAGGGAATATTGCACAATGGGCGAAAGCCTGATGCAGCAACGCCGCGTGCACGATGAAGGCCTTCGGGTCGTAAAGTGCTTTTCGGGGAGATGAGAGAGGACAGTATCCCCGGAATAAGGATCGGCTAACTACGTGCCAGCAGCCGCGGTAAAACGTAGGATCCGAGCGTTATCCGAATTTACTGGGCGTAAAGCGCGTGTAGGCGGTTCGGTAAGTTGGATGTGAAATCTCCCGGCTCAACTGGGAGAGGTCGTTCAATACTGTCGGACTAGAGGATGGTAGAGGGAGGTGGAATTCCCGGTGTAGTGGTGAAATGCGTAGATATCGGGAGGAACACCTGTGGCGAAAGCGGCCTCCTGGACCATTCCTGACGCTCAGACGCGAAAGCTAGGGTAGCAAACGGGATTAGAAACCCCGGTAGTCCTAGCCGTAAACGATGTGGACTTGGCGTTGGTGGGGTAAAAGCCATCAGTGCCGAAGCTAACGCGATAAGTCCACCGCCTGGGGACTACGGCCGCAAGGTTAAAACTCAAAGGAATTGACGGGGGCCCGCACAAGCAGCGGAGCGTGTGGTTTAATTCGATGCTACGCGAAGAACCTTACCCGGGTTTGACATACAGGTGGTAGGGATCTGAAAAGTGACCGACCCTTCGGGGAGCCTGTACAGGTGCTGCATGGCTGTCGTCAGCTCGTGCCGTGAGGTGTCCGGTTAAGTCCGGTAACGAGCGCAACCCACGCCGTATGTTACAAGTGTCATACGGGACTGCCGGTATAAAGCCGGAGGAAGGTGTGGATGACGTCAAGTCAGCATGGCCTTTATATCCGGGGCTACACACACGCTACAATGGCCAGTACAATGGGTTGCAAAGCCGCGAGGTAGAGCCAATCCCCAAAGCTGGTCTCAGTTCAGATTGTAGGCTGCAACTCGCCTACATGAAGTCGGAGTTGCTAGTAACCGCGCGTCAGCTATAGTGCGGTGAATACGTTCTCGGGCCTTGCACACACCGCCCGTCACGTCATGGAAGCTGGCAACACCTGAAGCCGGTATCCTAACCGCAAGGATGGAGCCGTCGAAGGTGGGGCTGGTGACTGGGACGAAGTCGTAACAAGGTAGGTGTACCGGAAGGTGCGCCTGGATCACCTCCTTTCTTGGAGAACCGAGGGACCTTCCCGCACCCACGTGGTGCAGTCGGTCGCTCTACTCCTAAACCACCCCGTTCCCCTCCCTTCCTTTCACTCATCAGTTGCTAAGG
>DATCYX010000462.1:0-9087 GCA_036526235.1 Anaerolineales bacterium
CCCATCGGGGTGATCGTGTGATCCAGCACACCCAGCAGGGAGCCTTTGCTTGAGCTACCCCGAATCGTCTCAGTTAGCTCCAAGTTACGGCGCGTGGCAGCATCCAGAGTCATGAAATCCAAGAGGCTGTAGACACTAAGGCGGGATAATTGCTTGAGAGAAGCAGCTTGTGTTTCACCGAGATATTGCAAGATTGCCCCGGCAGCGCGTACGGCAAGTGGCAAGCCGCGCAAGCCAAATCCATCCAATGTAGCGGTCTCAAAATGCTTGAGTAAAGCTTCTTGGCAGCGACCCAATTCGAAACGCCAGGCAGGCCAAGCAGTGAGATGCCCTGGCAAACCGTTCCCCGTCTTATAGCTATCTGGATGCAGAATCTCAGCTGGCATAAGACGAATTAGCTCAGCACGCACAGACGTTTGTAAGTCACCCTCTTGAAGCTCAGTGGTGGCAAACTCACCTGTTGTGATATCTGCATAGGCTACTCCAGCGCGCCTTACGTCTTCATCCTCTGAAATCACAACACAAGCCAGATAATTGTTCGCATCTCCTGGAAGCAAGCCTGGCTCGATGACCGTGCCCGGTGTTACCACGCGCATAACCTGGCGAGGGAACAAGCCCTTGATGGGTTGATCTCCAACTTGCTCACATATCGCCACATGGTAGCCGCGCTCAATCAGGCGTGCCAGGTAGTTTTCTGCGGCGTGATGGGGGATGCCTGCCATGGGCACGCGAGTACCTTTAGCAACGTTGCGCGAGGTAAGCACGATATCCAGCTCGCGCGAGGTCACCTCTGCATCCTGGTCGAAGGTTTCGTAAAAATCACCCAGCCGGAAAAACAGGATAGCGTTTGGATACTGGCGCTTAATCTCCAGGTATTGCTTCCGGATCGGGCTGATATCATCTTTCGGAGACATGTCTTGATTTTAAGTTGTGTGGAGCAAAAGAGCAAGCCTGATAAAAAAACAGAGAACTACAGTGGACACTTCATTGCATTTTCATTGAAGTCTGGCTATAATAATCTCACTATACTCGTGTGGAAAGGAGAAAAACCAATGGCAAGTGTAACATATGAGCATGTCTACAAACGATTTGGGGATGTCACAGCTGTCAACGATTTGGACATCCAGATCGCAGACAAGGAATTTCTTGTTCTGGTTGGCCCTTCAGGTTGTGGCAAGTCAACAGCTCTCCGTCTGCTGGCAGGACTGGAAGACATTAGTGAAGGTCAAATATTAATCGGAGACCAGGTAGTGAATGAGGTCGCTCCTAAGGACCGCGATATCGCTATGGTCTTCCAATCGTACGCCCTCTACCCGCACATGTCGGTATACGATAACATGGCTTTTGGACTCAAATTGCGCAAAATGTCCAAAGCTGAGATCGACCGCCGGGTTAAGGAGGCAGCTGATATCTTGGGCATCGGAGATTTGCTAAATCGCAAACCTCGCCAGTTATCGGGTGGGCAACGCCAGCGGGTCGCGGTGGGACGTGCCATCGTTCGCGAGCCAAAGGTTTTCCTCTTCGATGAACCACTCTCCAACCTGGATGCCAAGCTGCGTGTGGAGACGCGTGCCAATATCAGCAAGCTGCACATCCAATTGCAGACCACTTTTATTTACGTGACCCACGACCAAACCGAAGCCATGACTATGGCTACGCGCATCGCGGTTATTAATAAAGGCCTACTCCAGCAAATCGACACCCCTCAGACCCTGTACGATACCCCTGCAAACCTGTTTGTGGCTGGCTTTATCGGCTCGCCGGCAATGAATTTCTTCCCAGCAAAGCTTGTCAAATCCGACGGGAATCTCATTGTTGATGCCACAGCCTTCCAGGTACAGATCCCCACCGAACGCATGGATGTATACAAGCCTCATGAAGGCAAATCGATCATCTTCGGTATCCGGCCCGAAGATATTCACAATCCTAATTTCGCACCCCCCGGAATTCAGACGCAACCGGTAAGTGCCAAGGTGGATGTAACCGAGTTGATGGGTAATGAGATATTTGTTTACTTAAAGACTGGCAACAACAACTTTGTTGCCCGTGTGGACCCCCGCTCGCGCTACTCCATCAATGATGATGTGCAGGTATTTTTCAATATGGAGAATATCCACATCTTTGATAAGGATTCAGAGCAAGCCATCCGCTAACTTACGTATCGGGTGACTATCTATTAAACCCTTCTCTTGTCATTGGGAAGGTTATAGGAACATATTTGAGTGCGGGCGCAATTTGCCCGCACTTCTCGAGTACCAAGCTCTCATCAGGCTGAATTTCAGATGCGGATTACGGCTTACTCGAGGCTGAACGATGAAAGGATTTTTTTGAACCATGCACAAACTCGTCTTAATTCGACACGGACAGAGCACCTGGAATCTGGAAAATCGCTTCACAGGCTGGACAGATGTCGGTCTGACGCCTCAGGGCGAGACTGAAGCCCATACAGCCGCCAAGTTGTTGGCAGAAGAAGGCTTCACCTTCGATCTGGCATATACATCTGTGCTTAAACGGGCTATCAAAACGCTTTGGATAGTGCTCGAAGACATGAACCTGGAATGGATTCCGGTTTACCGTAACTGGCGCCTGAACGAGCGACACTACGGCGCCCTGCAAGGCTTGAATAAGGCTGAGATGGCTGTCGAATATGGAGAGGAGCAGGTCAAGATTTGGCGTAGAAGCTATGATACTCCTCCTCCTGCCCTAGATTGGGATGATTCACGCCACCCGCGCTTTGATGCCCGCTACGCTGATCTCACCAAAGATGATTTGCCCGCCTGCGAATCATTGAAAGACACCGTGGCGCGCATGCTGCCATACTGGCACGAGACCATCGCTCCGGCGGTAAAGTCAGACCAGCGCGTCCTGATATCCGCCCACGGCAATAGCCTACGCGCTTTGGTCAAATACCTGGACGATATCTCCGAAAAAGAGATTGTCGAATTGAATATCCCCACTGGCATCCCCTTAATTTATGAGCTGGATGACGATCTGAAACCCCTCAAGAGCTACTACCTCGGAGACGCAGAGGCGATCCGCTTGGCAGCAGAAGCAGTCGCCAAGCAGGGACAGGCGAGATAATACCGATGATACAAGCTTGGGGCGGTGATACCGCCCCAAGTGTTTATTTCTCTCGAAGGAAATAGCCCAAAGCCAGCCCAGTCCCGCCAGCTAGTACACCGATTGCGATAAATGTGTCCCGCCAAAATCGCTCCGGAAATAGGCGGATCAGGGTATCGCTAAACAGGAATTGCCATGTGCCCGCCTCAAAGAAGACATTGTGAAATGCGACGAAGATCACCCCGAACGCCAACATCACGAAAAGGATAATTCCTGCAAGCAGAAACACAGTCAACCAACCACCTCGCCCCATTCCTTGCCGGAATGCCCCCCACCAGCCACCACGCCAGGCCCAAATATATAAGAGTAGCAACACCGCCAGGCTGATATACCACACGCGCAACGCGGCTTGGGTCACGACCTTCACATCCAGCATGTGTTTTAGCTCGCGATCGTTATACAGACGAGTGCAATCATCCATTGCCCTGCAAGACTCCGCGGGCGCCTGCTTACCATCGGGAAACCGTAAGTCACCTAAAAAATTGACGTCTGCATCATTGAGCAGATATTCGATTGCAATCTTCGACCACGTTAACCGCTCAGATTTCGTAAAGCCATATGGGTCAGGCGGAAATCCAGGGGTGTTGTATTCAATGATCAAAAAAGCGGGGGTAAGCAAAAGGCGAACTGCTGCCATCACTAAAACAACCGGCATAAGCAGGGTAACCAGCCAGGAGAGGATCTTGATTATTTGGGTGTTTAATTTCGAAGATTGAGATTGGGCATTCATCGCAGTTGGTTCATATCTCCCTTCAGTACAAAATTGAGGATCATGGAGTTGGTTACCCACTCAACCGGGGCGAGATCATCTGTATATACGATATCACTTTCGGGTGTAGGCTGCTGATGGATAATAGCTAGCTCAATGGCATGCAACAAGAGGGGGTGTACATCCTGGCGAGTTTTTAAATACAACCAGTTTTCATATAGGTTTTCAATATTGGTCGGCTGGTTGGTAGCATATACAATCGAATTGAATGTATTCGGGACATCTATCACGTAGATTGAAGGGAAAATTGAGGAAATTGTGCCCACTAGCCCGTCGATCAGACGGCGATCCGTGGGCGAGCGACCAACATTGATCACCAGGGTTCCATCATCGGTTAAGTGCTCCTGCACTTGCTGAAAAAATTCTCGCGTTGTCAAGTGCCAGGGGATATATGGTGGTCGATAGGCGTCAATACCAATTACTGTGTACCGCTTTGGACTGCGCGCCAGTCCCACGCGCCCATCCTGGGCAATAGGATTCAGGTTGGGCATCGTCATATCGAAATAATGTCGGCCTACCTCAATTATCTTCGGGTCGATTTCGTAACCATCAATAGGGATGGCTCCAAAAACCGCTGTTGCCTGCCTGGCAGTCGTGCCTGCCGCCAATCCCAAGATTGCCATACTCGCTACTCGCTCCGGCTCATACCTGGGAGGGTTGAAAAATGGCGCTACCAGGAACTGCTCCCAAGGGCCTTCATAGGCGATTTGGGTTGGATGCCACATGGAGTGGATACCTTGTCCTTCATTCAAACGCAACAAACGGTAACCGTCCCTCTCCAGTACCTGAATATAGTTATAAGCCGATTCGGTCTCAAAGATCTGGCCTGAGGTGGATTTTATGGGTCGCCCTGCACCTAGAATATCCAGCAATATCAATAATACCGGCATCCACAGGAGGCGCAGAACACCCCGCCAGCCAGATGAACGCCAGAGTCCACCAAAGGCAGTGAGAACCAAGAACGCGCTGAAGATAAGAAAAGTACGGCGCGTGCCAACCAGAGGAATTAATATCAAGGACGGTAAAAATGTGCCCACAAATGAGCCCAGGGTGGAGATGGCATAGATGCGCCCAGAGGTCACCCCTGCGCTCTGTGTATCACGGATCGCCAGACGAATGGCAAATGGAGAAATCGTTCCCAGCAGCGTAACCGGTAAGATAAAAAGCACTAAAACAGCAGCAAAAGAACCAAATAGCACGCCCATCTGCAACTGATCGAAGGAGTCTGCCGCCAGGCGCAAAACCGGGTAAGCGGCTACCGGAACTAAACCAGAGGTGAATGCCCCCCAGGCCATAACAGTATACATCGTCGTCTCATGCGGTGAGCGGTCTGCCCAGCGCCCCCCAATAAAATAGCCAGCAGTCAAGTAGATTAAGATCAGGCCAATAATGCTCGCCCAGACCAGGTTGCTCGTGCCGAAAACACTGCCCAGCAGGTGTGAAGCGCTAAGTTCAATCGCCAGGGTAGTCATACCCGAAGCGAAGACGGCGAAATACAAATATCCTGTCATAATTAGTACCTGATTATCCCCTATCTTCACCCTGCACGCAAGGTAAGGTCATCTCTCATTGTATTTTTTTAACGTGATTTCCGACTAGCCCAATTTATTTTCATCACGTATAATAGCTCAAACCGAGCCCATATTTCGAAGGAGGCCAAAATGCTAAAGGAATTTAAAGAATTTGCTATGCGCGGCAATGTACTCGACCTGGCAATTGGTATCATTATCGGCGCGGCTTTCGGTAAAATCATTACTTCGTTTGTGAACGATGTCCTTATGCCCCCCATTGGGTTACTGCTGGGCGGGGTAAATTTTGCTAACTTTTTTCTAACCCTATCCGGTCCTACAGTTAAAACACTGGAGGAGGCCCAGGCGGCAGGAGCAGTGACGCTCAATTATGGTGTATTTATCAATACAATCATCGATTTTCTCATCGTCGCTTTTGCCATCTTTTTACTGATACGCCAGGTCAATCGCTTGCAACGCCAACCAGCCCCAGAACCTGCCGCTCCCACCACAAAAGAGTGTCCATATTGTTTCACGTCTATTTCGATCAAGGCGGTACGCTGCCCGAATTGCACTTCGCAATTAGAAGAATAACGAATTGGCTATCAAGAATTAAGATTAGAATATCTATAAAAAGAACATTTAGGATGGTATGACCAACTCATTATCTGGATCCAAGATTAGACAAGAATTTATCGATTACTTCGTCAATAAAGCCGGGCACACATTTGTACCGTCCTCCTCACTTGTCCCGGGTGGGGATCAGACGCTCCTTTTCACCAACGCAGGTATGGTGCAATTTAAGGATGTCTTCCTCGGCACCGACAAGCGACCATACACACGAGCTGCCAATTCACAAAAGTGCATGCGCGTAGCTGGCAAGCATAATGATCTCGACGATGTCGGTCGAGACGACACGCATCACACGTTCTTCGAAATGCTGGGGAATTGGTCCTTTGGAGACTATTACAAGAAAGAGGCTATCGCTTGGGCTTGGGAATTGCTCACCGATATTTGGGGGCTGCCGCGCCAGCAGCTTTGGGTAACCTGTTTTCGTGACGATATAGGAGATATCCCACAAGACGATGAGGCTGCCAGTGAGTGGACCAAGCAACCGGGCATGGACCCGTCTCATGTGCTCTTTTTCGGGCGCAAGGAAAATTTCTGGGAGATGGCCGAAGTGGGCCCCTGCGGTCCATGCAGCGAGATCCACATAGACCGCGGTCCACAATATTGCAATAAACAAGCTGTCCCCGGCCACGTCTGTCGAGTCAACGGTGACTGCACCCGTTTCTTGGAGCTGTGGAACCTGGTGTTCATCCAGTATAACCGCCATAGCCCCACGATGCTGGAACCACTGCCCGCTATGCACGTCGATACCGGCATGGGGCTGGAGCGTATCGTTTCGGTGCTCCAGGATGTCGACTCCAACTATAAAACCGATCTACTCAATCCAATGATGGATGCGGTACAGCGCTTAACAGGGCATAACCAGGCTGAGAGACAAGCTAATGTCACTCCTTACCGTGTTATCGCTGACCATTCCCGTGCAGCTGCATTCCTTATCGCTGATGGCGTCGTACCAGGAAATGTAGGACGCAACTACGTATGTCGTATGATCGTGCGCCGTGCTGCCCGCTTCGGCAGTAAAATTGGGTTGGACGAACCGTTTCTCGCCAAGGTGGCTGAAGTGGTCATCGACACCTACGGCGACTTTTTTCCCGAGTTGAATCGAAACCGCACAAGTATCCTGGACAACTTAACCCGCGAGGAGATACGCTTCCAAAGGACTGTAGAAGGTGGTGTGACCAAACTAGAAAACCTTCTCACTCGCCTGAAGATACAGGGGGGAATTGTCTTATCGGGTGACCAGGCATTTGAATTGTACGCTACCTATGGCCTGCCGCTTGAGATCACTCGCGATATCGCCCGGGAACAAAATCTCGAGGTAGATGAACCCGCTTTTCGCCGGGCAATGGAGGAGCACCGCCTCGCTTCTGGCGCAGGTGAAACCTTCGGTCCCCTGGGTGGGGAGGATGTGGATATTTACCGCAAGCTCCTAGAAGAGCTACAAGGACAAGGCAAGCTTGGGGATAGCGGGGTGGCATATGATCCTTATAGTACCGTTGAGGTGGAAGGTCCAGTTCTTGCTCTGGTCAAAGAAGGGCAAATTATTTCGAGCGCTTCGCAGGGAGAGAAGGTAGAGATTGTACTGCCAGAAACCTGTTTCTATGTCGAGGCTGGTGGTCAGGTCTCCGATACTGGTTCAATCGTCGCGGCGGGCAAACCCGATCCTTCCGAGACCAGTAGATCGATGTGGAAGATACATATTTCCGAAATGAATAAACCAGCCGCAGGAATGATTGTGCATGTGGGCGAGGTGCTACAAGGCGAGGTGAAGACGGGTGATCAAGCTATCGCCCGCGTGGATGTCCAAAGACGCCACGATATTATGCGTAACCACACTGCCACCCACTTGCTCCATCACGAATTGCGCGCTGTACTTGGTGAGCACGCTCGCCAAGCTGGTTCCCTGGTAGCTCCGGATAGGCTGCGCTTTGACTTCACCCATCCTGAAGCGCTTACCACTCAACAACTTGAGCAAATCGAGGCTGGGGTAAACCGCAATATATTGAGCAACTATAGGTTAAGTATTGCATTCAAGCCATTGCAGCAGGCTATCGCTGAAGGCGCCATTGCACTTTTTGGTGAAAAATACGCTGAGACGGTTCGCAACATCACCATTGGCGATGCAGAACCATTTTCCAACGAGCTATGTGGAGGTACGCACGTCGACGAGACAGGCGACATTGGCACTTTTTTGATCACCAACGAAGGCAGCGCAGCTGCGGGCATCCGCCGCATAGAGGCTGTGACTGGGCGCGGCGCATACAACCTCATTCAGCGTCGCTTTCGCGCGTTAAAACAATCTGCAGCTTTGCTGGCTGCGCCCCCTGAAGAGACCCCAACTAAGACCCAAGCCTTGCTGGACGAACTGGAAAACGCTCGGAAGCAAGTCGCTGCTTTGCGAAGCGAGCTAGCCGCAAGCGATTTCGCCCAACACTTAGAGGATGTCCCTTTGATCGTCGACGTTCCAGTGCTGGTTGCCAAACTACCGGGGGCAGACGTCGATACGCTGCGATTGATGACCGATCGCTTCAGGGAGCGATATCCTAGCGGCGTGGCTGTGCTGGCATCGATTATTGAAGGACGTCCAATTTTGGTGGCGGCAGTTACACAAGATCTCATTGAAAGAGGCCTCCACGCTGGTGAGCTGATCAAGTTTGTTGCCCAGCCATTGGGTGGCGGCGGCGGAGGCCGTCCTACTCTAGCTCAGGCAGGCGGAAAAGACGCATCTCAGCTGGATAAAGCCCTGGGTAGCGTAGCTGGCTGGGTTGCTGAGAAGCTAGACGCTGATTAGGCTGGAGACAACTCTCCATCAAAAAAGCAATTTATTCCCAAATAATGGGTACTCGGGTAGAAAACGGATCCCAACCCCAGTCTCTTGAACCGTCTCTCTGAATGTAAAGAGGGGGGTGAGACAATTCAATGTCCTTGGGGGAGTGACCGTTCCAAAATTGGTAAAAGATGGATTGGTAAACAGCATTGACGGCAAAACCGGCGAATAATCTTCACAGCTATGCCATCAAATCAGCTAAACACAGGCCACGGGCAAGGTTGTTCCCAGCA
>DATCYX010000463.1:0-2717 GCA_036526235.1 Anaerolineales bacterium
CGCTGATATGTGGGAAGGTCTGGAAATCGGGCTGGCCGATCTCCAGGTGCAGGATTTCGCGCCCCTGCGCCTCCAGCTCCTGGGCGCGGGCCAGCACAGCGTATGCCCCCTCGGCCTGGAGGTTCAACACTCGATTGGCGAATCCCATTCTATATATTATAACTTCGGCAAGACGATGGATTGCTGCCCCTGGTACTTGCCTTTCTTATCGGCATAAGAGATTTCGCACATATCGTCGGCCTCGAAAAACAGCACCTGGGCGATACCTTCGTTGGCGTAGATCTTGGCAGGCAGCGGGGTGGTGTTGGAGATCTCCAGCGTGACGTAGCCCTCCCACTCGGGCTCGAAAGGTGTCACGTTGACGATAATCCCGCAGCGGGCGTAGGTGCTTTTACCAAGACACACGGTTAAGACTTTTCTCGGGATGCGGAAATACTCGATGGTTTTAGCCAGCGCAAATGAGTTGGGAGGGATGATGCACACCTCGCCCTTGTAGTCCACCATCGAGCGCGGGTCGAACTGCTTGGGATCGACCACCGCTGAAAACACATTGGTAAAGATTTTAAACTCGTCAGCCACACGGATATCATAACCGTAGGACGAGACGCCGAAGGAAATCACCCCGTCGCGCACCTGGCTGTCGGCGAACGGCTCGATCATGCGCTGCTCACGCGCCATCTTGCGTATCCAGTGATCTGGTTTTAGTCCCATAAAAATCTCCTTTTTACAATAAGTTTTATCAGCTCAATGGGTTGTCTGTTAAGCATGACTAAACCCATGAATTGCATATTTATTTGATTACCATCCGCTTGCATTAAACACGGCTCTCAGCAGCTCTTCCCGCTCCCCAGAGGTCATCGGGCGGGCACGGGCGTAGTCCACAAACAGCATGGTCAGTAATTCTGTGCCGATATAGCGCCCGTCATAGAACACGTGGCGGTCGATAAACGCCTGGCGAGTGGCCTGGCTGACATCGAGCTGGTCGAAAAACAGGTTGCCCAAGCCGTAATGGATCAGCGCCCCGGCCTCGAACTCAAACGCTTGCGGCTGGTGCGCCTGGCTGCCGCTGACAATGACAGCCCCGGCACCCGCCAGGCGGCGGAAGTCGCGTACCTGGTCGGGCTGGGCACGGTAGGTGTAATACTCAAAGTGCTGGAAGGTGGCGACGGGCAGGTAGCCCTCCGCTCGCAGGCGGGCGATCTCCGCCTCCATATACTCGAAGTTGCATGATACCGCCCCGGGGTGATTCCGTGCCGCCTGGGCAAAGCTGCCCCCTTTGCCGTTGCAGCCGATAAAGGCCAGCCGATTGCCGTTGTGCTCGATGGTCACTGCCTGGCGCCCCTCCTGCAGGTCTTCCCCGCCACCATAATACAGCCAGCCCCGCTCCTTGTATAGATCGAGGGTATAGTACATCGCTTCTTCGCCCCAATCTTGAAAGTGGTCGCCGGTCAGCTCCACGATGTCGGTGCCCACGTCTTCCATCAGGGCAATATAACGCGGGTCGCTGCAAAAACGCATGCCCTGCTGCACCGGGTCTGGGAAGGGGCAATTTTTGGCGAAAGGCACTTCGTTGCTGACATGGGTGATGTCCGCGTCCCGCAGCCAGTCACCAATATCTTTGGCGGGATACTTGATGCCGCGTTGCTCCATGGTATATGCCGTGGCGCGCACCAGGGCAGTCACGCCCGTCATGGCCAGCACGGTCAGCTTGTTTGGATCGCGGTTGCCTGTCGGGACCAGCGCAGCGCTTGATCCCGCTGCGTACATCGAGAGAATCGCCTCCGCTAGAGCTGCATCGCCGTTCAGCGAAACGGGCACAGCCAGCCCATAACTTGCCGGGTCAAACTCTTTTCGCAAAGGGGAGATGCCATCTACCTCCAGCACTTTCCAGCGCGGCCCAAGGCTCTCAAATGGGATGATCGCCCACCACGGGCTGCGATCCCAGGCATAGCCTTGCAGCTCCCCGGAAGCTATCACCTGGACGGCACCATCGGCTGGTTTACCCCACAGGGCTGTCAAGACCGCCAGGGTGCTCTCGTCTAACAAGATGGGTTTGCCAGCGAACGGACCAGCAGAGTTTCCATTCCAAGTATTGCGTAGCTCATCGGATGATACACCTTGCTCGAGGGTGGGAAAGGGCGATACCAAGGCGTAAACCCAGTAGCTGGTCGGCCTCTCGCTGCCTACCTCCAGGCGGATGAGCGCCTGCTCTTTCAGATCAACCGGGATAATCTCGGGTGGCGGTTTTACGGCTGAGCGCAGTGCGTCTGGCAAGCTTGGATCTACCCATAGGGTCAGGCCTGCTGGCGCGGTCGGGAAAGCTGTAGCCGTTGGGGGTGGCGGTGTGGTGGGCACAGCTGAAGGCGGGAGCGGCTGGAAGGGTGTGTATGTGATCGTCGGTTGAGGAAGCCCTGCCTGGAGCAGCGGCACCAATGGCGCGGCTGCCTTGCAGGAGGCCAAGATCACCGACAACCCAAGAAAGCTGGCTCTTAAGGCAGAGACCCTAAAGATCATAGCGACCTTTAGGGTCTGCTCATGGTTCATGCTTCACCCCTTACTGCCCTCCAATGCGGAATGTCACCAGCGTCAACACATCAGGCTGCACCTCGATGGTGCGCTGCTGTATGCCGCCTTGGACAAAGCTGATCTGATACTCGCCTGCGGGGAGATCGCCGATGGCGAAACTCTCCTGCCACGGGTCGAGCCCTACCAGCTTG
>DATCYX010000464.1:0-2969 GCA_036526235.1 Anaerolineales bacterium
TCGCCAAAACCAGGCACCCGACTGTAATCCCGATCACCCCACCTACCAGGCCGACCACTAAACCGATCAGCCCCACCACCAGGCCAATAACGGCTCCAATCAGCCCGAAGATAAATTTCAATAGTGCTACCATCGCAAGGACCTCCATTTCCTTTCTATTGATTTCAGTAGTTGAGCAGTCTAGGAGGACTTTGGCGGGATTAGGCCAGCGTGTCTCGCTGCGATTCCCGCGCCTTTCATCTAACTGCGCAAACTTTGATTTATATCAATCTACGCAGTTTTGAGCTTTTAGTTGCAATCGGAGAGCAATTTGGCGTTTCCAGTCCCAAGCATTGCAGATGTGTATTACAAATCCTTAAAACGCAAACAAGAAAGCCAGATCGTTCACATTCGTCCCGGTCGGACCGGTGATAATCAAATCCCCCAGGGCTTCAAAGAAATGATAGGCATCGTTACGCTGTAAATACTCAGAAGGACGCAGACCAAGCTGGCGGGCGCGCTGGAGTGTCTCCCCCGTGACCACCGCCCCGGCCGCGTCAGTTGGGCCGTCACCCCCATCAGTTGCCAATGTAACCAGGGCTACATCCATTAAGCCACCCAGGTCTTCCACGGCTCCTAATGCCAGCTCCTGGTTTCGCCCCCCCAAGCCGTCTCCTTGCAGGGTGACCGTGGTTTCACCACCTACCACGACACATGCAGGCCGCGAGATAGGCTGGCCTGTCGTAGCAACCTGCCGAACGATCGCCGCCAGCAGCCTCCCCACCTGTCGCGCTTCCCCTTGCATGTAGGTTGTCAACAGCTGGGTGTTGAAGCCCTCCTGCTGGGCCTGCCTGAGGGCAGCCGCCACAGCCTGCATATTGCTCCCAACGATCACATTTTGAACAGCGGTGAATATAGAATCTCCTTCTTTGGGCGTTTCCAGGATTTCCCCTGCGCACCCACTTTGCAGATAGGCCAGTATGGCTTGCGGCACCTGGCCGACCAGATTGTAGCGTTCCAGCACTGCGTAGGCATCTGAAAAAGTAGTGCCATCAGATACGGTTGGGCCGGAGGCGATCACATCCAGCGGGTTGCCCACCACATCTGAGACGATCAAGGTCGCCAGATGAGCCGGGTACGCCATGCGAGCCAGCTGCCCCCCTTTGACCTGATCCAAATGCTTGCGCAAGGCGTTGATCTCATTGATATTGGCACCGCTGGCGAGCAGTAATTGGGTGAGGGTTTGCAAGTCATGTAACGAAATGCCTGGTGCTGGTGCTGTGAGCAACGCCGACCCGCCCCCAGAGATCAGGCAGATCACCAAGTCTTCAGCATTGCAGTCGCTCAGCAGTGAGATGATTTCCTGGGTCGCGCGTACCCCGCGTCCGTCCGGCAGCGGATGCCCAGCCTCCACAAGACGCAAACCACGTTCAGGTTTTAATCCTTCGCAAGGCTGCAGGTAGCCGTCTTTGACAATCACCAATCCACCGTCCAGGCGCTCATCCAAGATATCAGCCATGGCGCAAGCCATCAGCGCCCCAGCCTTGCCTGCCCCCACGACCCAAATCCGACGGTAGGAGGCCAGGTCGTAAATCTGTCCGTCGATGATAAGTTGGTCTGCGTTGCGCTGCACAAAGCGCCTGATCGCCGAGGCGGGTTCCACAGCTTGCAGGGAGGCAACCAGGATACGATCAACCTTTTCGCCCCACTCGGTTTGTGTCAAAGAGAATGTCATCTCGGCTGGATTAATTCGGGTACGTCATTTTTTGGATTGTTCACCAACGGTGAGACCGGATAAGCCTGCATCTCGCCCGAAGTATAGGGGGCCAGCAGATCGGCAAGCCGACGTGTGTCTTGCTCTCCACTTTCAAGCCACAGCGAGTAGGAGCTCTCGGGCAGTATGACCGGCATGCGGTTGTGGATGGTCGCCATAAACTCGTTAGGCTGGGTGGTGATAATCGTGCAGGAGAGCACGTTAGACCCGTCGGGCGCGTTCCATGACTCCCATAATCCGGCGAAGGCGAATGGATTGCCCGAAGCCAGGCGAATGTAGGTGGGGATCTTGCCTTGCCCCTCCTTCTTCCATTCGTAGAAGCCGTCGGCTAGCACCAGGCAGCGCCGCCGTCGGAAGGCGTTGCGGAAAGAGGGCTTTTCCTGGAGCGTCTCCGCCCGGGCGTTGATCATGCGATTTCCGATGCTGGGATCCTTGGCCCAGGAAGGGATTAACCCCCAGACGAAAAAATCCAGCCGATTGCGTCCATCGTTGGGCACCACCGCTACCGGTTGGCTAGGGGCGATGTTATAGCGAGGCTGCATGCCTTCTGGCATGTGCACGAAAGGAAAGGCTTCTTGCAGCGTGCTCAGGTCAGCCGTCAAGGTAAAACGTCCACACATACGACACCACCTTCCTGCAGGATCAAGTGATTATTCTTATACAATCCCTGAGTCGATTTTACCAAAGAATACTCACATAAATTTTGGGTCATTGTATACCCCAATGAAACCGTTCAGATGCTCTTATTTTGCCCATCCCCCTGTCCCCCTGATATTTGCGAAAATGGGTTTAGCGCTGTTCTGAACGCTTTCCCTAACATGAATAAGGTCAGGGGCTTTTGCCCCTGACCTTATCGATGCGTGCTTGGTGTCCTGAGAGCGGATGAGTTATTTCGCCGGGCGTACCACCACCTGCATAAAGTTGCCCAGGGCGCTATAGTTCTTGATGATGATTTGTGTTCCGGTGTTAGGAACTATTACACTACCCATGGGATTCAAGGGATCGTAGTACGAATTGCGGTCATCAAATACTGGTGCAGCTGGCTGGCTGGGATGGTAGGACGGCTGGCTGCGCCAGTGCAATGTGATCGCCTCGGTTGGCTCTAGGCTGAAGGTCGAGTCATAAGATTGCATGCGATTGCGCCACACGCCGCCGTCGGCGCGCCTCATCGCTACGGGGTGAGCGTCGACCGTAAGGAGCAAGCCACCGCAACGAC
>DATCYX010000465.1:0-8838 GCA_036526235.1 Anaerolineales bacterium
GCGCCTGTCACCTTGCTAGGCTCGGTTGTGCAACATGCCGCCGAATGCCTGAGTGGTATCACCATCCACCAGCTTGCCCAGCCGGGTGCGCCGATCATCTGGGGTGGCGCGCCGGCCATCTTCGACATGCGCAAGGGAACCACTCCCATGGGAGCTGTCGAGACTGCCATGATCGACGCGGCGTACGCCGAGGTTGGCAAGTCCTTGGGCTTGCCAACACACACTTACCTGGGTGCTAGCGACGCCAAACTGGTCGACGCCCAGGCTGGACTGGAAAGCGGGATCACTGCCCTGATCGGCGCTTTGGGAGGTATCAACATGATCTCCGGGGCAGGTATGCTGGATTTTCTAGCCTGCGTGAGCCCCGAAAAACTGGTGGTGGACGCGGAGGCTATCGCCATGGTCAAGCGCCTGCGCCAGGGTATGCAGGTGCACACCGATACGCTGGCCCTGGCGATGTTTGAGGGAATCAACTTCAAAGGCGATTTCCTCAAACAGCGTATCACCCGCGAGCTATTCTCTAAGGAACAGTATATCCCCTCCAAAGTGATCGACCGTGATTCTATCCGTGGCTGGCAGCAGGCTGGCAGCCTGGATACCTTTGCCCGGGCGAAACTCCGCACCCAAGCCCTGTTAGAGGAGTACCAACCCCCACAAATCCCGCGCGCGCAAGCAGAGGAGCTCCACAGCATGGTCGCAGCGCTCGCACGGAGGGCGGGGATGGACAGGCTTCCCCAAATTGGCGAAGAAGCCCATAGGCGATAAAACGAACAACTGAACCAAAAGGAGGAGACTGGGAGAAGCAAACCGCAGAACAATTGTCCATTCATCGTTTCGACTCATCTAGTGAAGGAGAGTTCAAATGACCACCCGAAAGATATTCCAGATCACCGTAGTGCTACTGGTAGCTACCTCCCTGGTACTAGCTGCCTGCGCCCCGCAAGCCCCTAAACCCAGCGGCCCGCTGGTCATGCTGGACTGGGCGGGATATGAAATCCCCGAGTTTTGGGGGGAATTCGCCACCAAATACCCGGATGTAAAGGTGGAGTTCAGCTTCCTGACTGAAAGCGCTGAAGTCTATTCCAAGCTGCAAAGCGGCTTCGAGGCCGACTTGGTTCACCCGTGCTCCAACTTCTGGAAACTGCTGGTGGACGAGAACCTGGTGCAGCCCATCGACACCTCCAAGCTGAGCCGCTGGAACAGCGTGATCGAATCACTGGCCAAGGAAGGGGAGTTCAACGGTAAGCAATACTGGATTCCGTGGGACTGGGGATTTGAATCCATCCTAGTGCGCAAGGACCTGGTTGAGCAAGTGCCAACTTCCTGGGCAGACATCTGGGATCCCAAATACGCCGGTCAAATCGCCATCAACGATTCGGGGGAAGCAGCCCATATCTGGGCTTCGCTCGCTTTAGGTTTGGATCCCTGGAACCAGACTGATGAGCAATACGCCCAGGTCAGGCAAAAACTATTAGAGCTGGCTCCCTCCGTGAAGGCTTACTGGACCGGGCAAACGGACCTGGACCAGATGCTGGCCTCCGGCGACGTCTCGCTAGGGGTGGGCGCATGGAACGCCTCGTACGTCAGCCTACTTGGTGAGGGCCTGGATGTAGATTACATCGCACCCAAAGAGGGTAGAACCGGTTACCTGTGCGGGTTTGGCATCCCAACCTCTGCAAAGAACGTTGACCTGGCTCATGAGATGATTGACGCTTACCTGGCGCCGGAATCGATGGTTTACCTGGCCAATGAATATGGCTATGGTATCGTCAATGAAGACGCCATTCCCCAGGTCGACCCAGAGATGGCTGAGCTGCTCGGTCTGGAAGATCCCAATGTGATCTCGCAGACCGTGTTCTACAAGTCCATCACGTCTGAACAGCGCGAGCTGTGGACCAACACCTGGTCCGAAGTGAAGACCTCGCAGTAGCGTTCTGTACCTGAACAGCCTGGGCCTCTCCAGTTAGGCCTCAGCGATCCCTAACTGGAAAGGCCCAGAGAGGATTCAGTAAACCAATGGAAAATCGAAGCCGGGCGGCCTATTTGGTCGGCCCGCCAGCTGTGTATTTGTTGTTCCTTTTCATCCTGCCGTTAGGCATTATGGCAATATTCAGCTTCCGGGCAGGGACGATTGGAGCAGCCAGCCAGCAATTCACCCTGGATAACTATATCGATTTCATCCAGAATGCCACCTATCACCGGCTGCTCTGGCGCTCGGCCCTGATCGCCTTCACCATCTCTGCGGTATCTGTCCTATTCGCCTACCCGCTGGCCTATTTCCTGGTATTCATTGCCGGCGAGCGGCGGATCACCTTCTTAACCTTGATCATCGTGCCCACCTGGACCAGCTACCTGCTGCGCATCTTCGCCTGGAAACTTATATTGGGCTCTCAAGGCCTGCTCAATACGCTGCTTTTATGGTTGGGTTTGATCGAACAGGCTTCGTCCATCCTGCTTTATAGCCGCACCGCGGTAGTGATCACCCTGATTTACGTCTGGGTACCCTTCGTTGCCCTGCCAATCTTCGCCGCTCTGGAGCGCATTGACCGCAATTTGCTAGAGGCCGCCGCCGACCTGGGCTGCCGCCCTTGGGAGGCCTTCCTGCGCGTCACCCTGCCGCTCAGCATGCCCGGTGTGGTCGCAGGCTTTATGTTCGCCCTCATCCCTACCCTGGGAGAGTTCGTCACACCTCTGCTGGTGGGAGGTGGGCAAGGAGCGATGTACGGCAATCTGATTCAAGACCAATTCGTGCGCGCTTTGAACTGGCCAATGGGATCGGTGATGAGCCTGGCTATGCTGGTCATGGTACTTCTGATCATCTTTGCCTTCTTGCGCGGTGGTTCAGCCGCCAAGCTATTGGATATATAGATGAAACGCCAGCATTCATTCTCCCCCTTCACGTTGTATTACTGGCTGGTGACTGCTGTCCTCTTTCTTCCGATTATTCTGCTGATCATATTCTCGTTTAACAACTCGATCACCCTGGTATTCCCGCTGAAAGGGTTTACACTAAAATGGTACCAGCAGCTAATACAAAACTACGAGCTGATCCGATCTGTGCGCACCAGCCTTCTGTTAGGGATCGGCACCTCACTCGTAGCTACCGCACTAGGGGCTATGGGGGCTATCGCCATGGTGCGCTTCAACTTCCCCGGCAAGAGCTTGTTCATCTCAGTGGCAGCCATGCCGTTAGTTATCCCATACGTTATTCTGGGAGTTTCTCTATTGATCATGTTCCACCAGGTGGGCATATCGCTCTCGGCCTTCACCGCCGGGCTGGCACATGTGGTCGTCAGCGTACCATATGCCCTGTTGGTCATTGCTTCCCGCCTGGTGGGCTTCCCGCAAAACCTAGAGGAAGCCGCCATGGACCTGGGGTGCACCTACTGGGGAGCATTATTGCGGGTTACACTGCCCATCAGCTTCCCAGCTCTGGTGGCTGCCTTCCTGATCTGCTTCACCATCTCCTTTGATGAATTTGCCATCGCTTCGTTCTTGGTCGGCACGCAACCAACTCTGCCAGTTTACCTGTATTCGCAGCTGCGCTTTCCAACCCGCCTGCCCCTGGTCGTCTCGATGGCATCTATCCTGATGACGGGCTCCATGATCCTGATTCTGCTGTCCGAGTGGCTACGCCGTCTCGGCCAAACATCTGGTGGAAGTGCTAAATCATGAACGAAACAATTGTTGAGCTACGCAATGTGACGAAGATATTCACCTCGAGGCGCGGCGCCACCCTGGAAGAGGTGCAGGCAGTGAAGGATGTCAGCCTGAACATTGAGCAGGGCGAGTTCTTTACCTTGCTTGGTCCCAGCGGTTGTGGCAAAACCACCACATTGCGGCTGATTGCCGGGTTCGAGATCCCGACATCTGGGGAGGTTCTCATTCAGGGTAATCGCATGAGCCGCACCCCACCCTACCAACGCCCGGTCAACACAGTCTTTCAGAACTACGCCTTGTTCCCCCATCTGAGCGTGCTGAAAAACGTGGCTTTTGGCCTGGCAGTCAAGCGCATGGCCCGCGCCCAGCGCGAAGTACTTGCCCAGGAGGCGCTCGACCTGGTCCGGCTAGCCGCGATGGGCGACCGCAAGCCATCCCAGCTCTCCGGAGGTCAGCAGCAACGCGTGGCGCTGGCGCGCGCCCTGGTCAACAAACCTGCCGTGTTGCTTCTGGACGAGCCGCTGGGGGCATTGGACCTCAAGTTGCGCAAGGCCATGCAGCTCGAGCTCAAGCAGCTCCAGGAACAGGTAGGCATCACGTTCATCTATGTCACCCACGATCAGGAAGAAGCGCTGACCATGTCTGACCGCATCGCCGTGATGAAGGACGGCATTGTCCAGCAGCTGGGAGATCCGGTCACCCTGTACGAGCGACCCGCCAACCGCTTTGTAGCCGACTTCATCGGGGAGAGCAACCTGATCAAGGCCCTCGTCGAGTCGATATCTGATCGGCGCGTCGACCTGCGCATTGGGCAAGAGAAAATGACAGCCAGCGTAGGGGATGCACCCCCCGCACCGGGTCAGGAAATAGTTGTGGCGATCCGACCGGAGAAGCTGCGGATCACCGCAGAAAAAGAAATACTCGCTCAAGCCATGAGCGGCACAGTGTCGCAAGTGATCTACATTGGCACCGATACTCGCTACGTTGTCGATCTTGCCTCCGGTGAATCGATCACCATTCGAGTGCAAAACAGCTTTGGCAGAGACCTGGAAGAGTTCAAGAGAGGCGACCGCGTGCGCATCTCCTGGGCTGCGGAGGATGCGCGGACATTGTTGGTTTGATTTATTTCTACGAAGGGAAAAAAGGATAACCATTTTCAAGATGACACTGCAAGCCATCGATCACCAGCTGCCCAGGCCTTATCGCTACTCACGCCTCACCGACGAGCAGTTCCAGCTTGTTCACTCTGCAAGCCTGGAGATTCTAGAGCGGATTGGCGTGCGCGTGGATTTGGGAGAGGCCTTGGATTTGCTCAAGCATGCCGGAGCGCGTGTGGAAGACAACCTGGTGCGTCTCCCTCCGCGCCTGGTCGAGCAAGCCCTGCAGACAGCACCTAAACAAGTGACCCTGTTCAACCGGCATGGCGAGCCGGTGATGCCCCTGGACGGTGATCGCTGTTTCTTCGGCCCTGGCTCGGACTGCTTAAACATCATCGATCACCGTACGGGCGAGCGGCGCAAGCCGGTGATGCAAGATGTTGTCGAAGGTGTGATCCTGTGCGACGCCTTACCCAATATAGATTTTGTCATGTCGATGTTCCTGCCAGCCGATGTAGATCAGACCATCGCCGACACCTACCAGGCGGAGGTCATGCTGTCACACACCACCAAGCCGATCATCCTGGTCTCTTACGGGGCAAGTGGCCTGAGGAACGCCGTAGAAATGGCCGAGGTGGTGGTGGGTGGTCCCGAGGCGTTACGCGCTCATCCTCTCTTGACTTGCTATATAAATGTAGTTTCCGGCGCGGTGCACAACGAGGAATGTTTGCAGAAACTGCTCTATCTAGCAGAAAAAGGATTGCCATCCATATATATTCCCGGCTCAAACGCCGGTGTGACCAGCCCGATCAGCATGCCCGGCGCGGTCGCCCTGGACATGGCTGGTGGCTTATTGGGATTGGTGCTCTCGCAGCTCAAGCGTGAGGGCACGCCTTACATTTTGTCCGCTATGGACCCGGCTGCCCTAGATATGCGCACTTCTGTCTCGCCGTACGCCTATGCCGAGCGCGGCATCATCCGCTCTGTGTCGCAACGTTATGGTTTGCCCACCTTTGCCTTATCAGGCTGCTCCGATTCCAAGGTTGTCGACCAACAAGCCGCTGCGGAGGCGGCCCTGACCATGATGGCAGAAGTGTTGATGGGCGGCAACATTGTCCACGACCTGGGCTATTTGGAGTCTGGTCTTACGTTTTCATTTGCTCAGCTGGCTATTTGCGATCAGATGGCCAGCTGGGTCAAGGCGTTTTTTAGCCCGGTTGAGGTCAATGATGAGACACTTGCGCTCAATGTAATCACCGAAGTCGGTCCAGGAGGCCAGTACCTGAAGCACAAGCACACCAGGGCACATTTCCGCGAACACTGGTACCCAGATTTATTCGAACGCGGCAACTACACGGATTGGACTCAAAAAGGGAGCCAAACGCTCGGTGAGCGGGCAGCTACCCGCGTACAAAAGATATTGGACGAGCACCATCCACAGCCTTTACCAGACGCTGTGCGAGCAAGGTTACGCCAAATCGTCCAGCAAGCCGCAGCCTAGCCGGTCGCAAGGATACCATCCGAACAAAAGGTATCCGCGACCTGCATCGGAGGTAGAAAATAATGAAAGTCACAATTTTAAATGAAGCGGAAATCCGCAGTTGTGTGACCTTGGAAGAAGAGGCCATCGAGGCCGTCGCTGATGGGTTTTCCCGCTTGGCAAACCAACAAGCCAGCCTGCCAGCGGTGATCCGCGTCGATGTCCCCGAAAATCATGGCGAGGTCGATATCAAGACCGCCTATATCCACGGGCTTGACCACTTCGCCGTTAAAATCGCTTCTGGGTTCTACGACAACTCCCTTTCAGGATTACCCTATGGCAGCGGATTGATGATCATATTAAGCACAATTACCGGCTTTGTGGAGGCGCTCCTGCTGGACAACGCTTATCTGACTGATCTACGGACGGGCATTGCCGGCGCCATCGCAGCCCGACACATGGCGCGAGACCCAATCGAAGGCGCGGGGGTCATCGGCTCAGGAACACAAGCGCGCTATCAAATCAAAGCCTTGAAGCTGGTGAGGGACTTCAAGCGCCTGTATGTTTATAGCATCGATCCGCAACATGTCGAAGAATATGCGCGAGAAATGAAACAGACCTTGGGCGTTGAAGTTATCACCGCAGACCGACCCGAGACCGTGGTTAGGATGAGCGACGTGGTGGTGACAACCACTCCCTCGCACCAGCCATACCTGAAAGCGGAGTGGTTGCATCCCGGGCTGCATATCACCTGCATGGGATCCGATACTGAGCACAAGCAGGAATTATATGCAGATGTGCTGGGTCGAGCCGACCGCATCGTATGCGACCGCATCGCACAATGCGCCCAATTGGGCGAGCTGCATCATGCTATTGAGGCGGGCGTCATCTCAGTCGGAGATCAGATCTCTGAGCTGGGAGATTTGACCTCCGGTCGGAGGCCAGGACGGCAGAGTGAAGATGAGATTACGGTTTGCGACCTGACCGGTGTGGGCGTGCAAGATACTGCCATCGCTCTCCTGGCATACCAAAGAGCCTTGCAAAAGGGGCTGGGAACAAGCATAGAAGTTTAGCTACCCGCCTACCAGTGCACTCTGGATAGAAATATCATCGATAGGAGGCACAGATGAGCCATGAATTTGTGCAATTTGAACTCGAACGCCTGATGTCAATTTGGGAGAACCGCGTCGATTACAATCTCTCAGAAAGCGGCGTCCACCCTTTGAGCATTAAGGAGCTGGTGGAAGACCCTCAATTTCTCGACGAACTGCTCTCCACACCCCTGAATTATCCGCAGGCCAATGGCCTGGTTGAGTTGCGCCAACGGGTCGCTTCGCTATACCCGGGCGCTACGCCCGACAATGTGCTGATCACCACCGGTTGCGCTCAGGCGAACTTCACCTCGCTGTTAACGATCATGGCACCCGGTGATGAGATTGTAGTGATGCTGCCCAACTATATGCAAATCTGGGGGGTTGCACAAAATTTTGGCTATCAGGTGAAGACGTTCTCACTGAAAGAAGAGCTGGATTGGGGTATTGAGTTCGATGAACTTAACGCTGTAGTGTCCAGCAAGACCAAGCTGATCGCCATTGTCAACCCGAATAATCCCACCGGGCACATCATGACCACGGATGAGATGGATGCAGTCGTCGCGGTGGCTCAACGCAGCGGAGCCTGGTTGTTGTGCGACGAGGTGTACGCTGGAGCGGAGAGGGTTACAGAGCAAGTCACCCCTTCCTTCTGGGGGCGGTACGAACGTGTGCTGGCGACAGGCGGCATGTCGAAAGCCTATGGATTGCCAGGCTTGCGCATTGGTTGGGTGATCGCCCCGGCTGATACGATCGAAAAGATCTGGGCCTGGCAAGATTACGTAACCATCAGCACCACCATGCTCGCCAACAAACTGGCTACCTATGCCCTATCGCCTCAAGTTCGCCCGCGCCTATTAAAGCGCACGCGGGAATACATCCGCAACGGATACCGCAACTTCGAGCTGTGGCGCGCCAAGCATACTGATTTATTCTCCCTGGTTCCTCCTCAAGCTGCCGCGATCGCTTTCGTTCGCTACCATTTAGAGGTCAACTCGATGGAGTTGGTTAAACGCCTGATCCAAGAGCAAGCCTTCGTCCTGCCCGGCGATGTGTTTGGGCTGGACCACTTCTTGCGGATCAGCTATGGCTTGCCAGCGGATTACCTGAACGAGGGGCTAAACCGCCTGTATAAAGTGATGAGCCAAACCGGGTGAGATGTCCATCATTCATAGTAGATTTAGCCTGCCCACAATTAAATGGGGGGTTTAAGACAAAGCCTCACAATAATGTATTGAGGGAATTGGGCGGACGTGGCTACCCAATTCCCTCATTCTTTCCAAAACTACGTAATCTCCAAGTTTTTAACCAGATATAATTTACTACTAGCAAAAAGCTATTGCTTGAAAATTAGGGGCAGGTAAATATACTTCCGGCAAGGGTCACTGACATCGATCGTCTGGTTTATGATCCCTAGCCTTACACTTTCCAACGCATCCCGCACATCTTGCGACACGAACGAGTCTGTCTCATGGTATGGCGCCAACCCCACTCCATCGTCTCCCAGGTC
>DATCYX010000466.1:0-8741 GCA_036526235.1 Anaerolineales bacterium
TCGCTACCTGTGAAGCGTTCCAAAAAGGGCAGTTAAATTCGGGGGACCGGGTCGTCTTCGTAGGTTTTGGCGCTGGTCTCACCTGGGGAGCGGCGGTCGTGCAATGGAGTGGACCAATCCTGGCGCGCAGGAGGCGCTTGCCTCGCAGTTACCGTGCCTGGGCACGTACGCGCTCCTTCTTAAATCGGCTAACACGCTATATTGAAGGGTTACTCTGGGGAAGATGGCTCAAATAGTCCAAAGAATCACTCGTATCTGTCGAGAAATTTGTTAGAATGTTGTTAGAGATTTCTAAAAATGCCACCCCTACTCCTCCCATCAATCCCCATAGGTTGGTATAATTTAAACTAATGAATTGGGATTGTCTGATAATTTTGGAGGTAAAGTGAATACGTCCCGCAACCGATCATCTATTATATACCTGCTGCTGTTTGTGGCGATCATCGCCATGGTAGTCTATAACTTCCAGCAGCAGGCAACCACGCAAGAAGTTTTAGCGATTAACCAGGTTGCTGCCGATATTCAGAGCGGGATTGTCGAGCGGATTGTTATTGAAAGCGATAACCGATTGCGAATAATACGCGCAGATGGTACAGAGCATATTTCTAACAAGGAAGATAACGCCACACTGGTTGAACAACTCAAAGCATTGGGCGTTACAACTGAACAGCTCAACTCGGATCGTTTCAAAATCGAGATCAAACCGCCCAGTGCATGGTTAGGTATTGCTACTGCACTTGGATACATCTTGCCTTTCATCATCCTGGCGGGTGTTTTCTGGTTTGTTTTCCGGCAGGCGCAGGGCAGTAATAACGCCGCAATGTCGTTTGGAAAGTCCCGAGCCCGCATGTTCACCGGCGACCAACCCTCGGTTACATTTGAGGATGTCGCTGGTGTCGATGAAGCGAAAGAGGAATTGGAAGAAGTTGTTGAATTTCTGCGCGAACCCGAGAAATTCATCTCTTTAGGGGCACGCATCCCGAAAGGTGTGCTCCTAGTCGGTCCGCCCGGTACCGGTAAGACTCTGCTCGCAAAAGCGGTCTCCGGTGAAGCCGGCGTACCTTTCTTCTCAATTTCTGGCTCTGAGTTCGTTGAAATGTTCGTTGGTGTAGGCGCAAGCCGCGTCCGCGACTTGTTCGACCAAGCCAAACGCCATTCCCCATGCATCGTCTTTGTGGACGAAATTGATGCAGTCGGTCGCCAGCGCGGCGCCGGTCTGGGTGGCAGCCACGACGAGCGCGAGCAAACCCTTAACCAGATGCTGGTTGAGATGGATGGCTTCGACACCGACACCAATGTGATCATTGTCGCCGCAACCAACCGGCCCGATATCCTCGATCCTGCTCTGCTGCGTCCTGGACGCTTTGACCGGCGAGTGATCCTCGACCGCCCAGATATGCGCGGGCGCGAGGAAATTCTCAAGGTACATGTCAAGGGCAAACCACTCTCAACGGATGTTGAATTGGGTGTTTTAGCCCGCTCTACACCCGGATTTGTGGGTGCTGACCTGGAGAATCTAGTCAATGAAGCTGCCATCTTAGCCGCCCGGCGGAACAAGAAAATGATCGGCCAGCCTGAGATGGAAGAATCCATTGAGCGTGTTATCGCTGGACCGGAGCGCAAGAGTCGATTGATTAGCCCGGAAGAGAAGCGCATCGTAGCCTACCATGAAGCAGGTCACGCGGTAGTAATGAACGCATTGCCAGAAGCTGACCCTGTGCATAAGGTGTCGATCATTGCCCGCGGCATGGCTGGAGGTTATACACTAGCCTTACCCGAGGAAGATAGGACGCTAATGCCGCGCAAGAAAATGATCGCAGACATGATAGGCCTCTTAGGTGGCCGCGCCGCCGAAGAGCTGGTATTTGATGACATCACGTCTGGAGCGTCAAACGACCTGGAAAGAGTAACCCGCATGGCACGCGCCATGGTTACCCGTCTGGGCATGAGTAATAACTTGGGACCGATGGTCTATGGTCAGAAAGAAGAGCTGATTTTCCTTGGCCGCGAGATTTCAGAACAGCGCGATTATTCTGAAGCGGTCGCAGAGGAGATCGATGATGAAGTGCGTCGGCTGGTAAGCGAAGCCTACGAGAAATCCAAAGCCATTCTCATTGAGTATCGCGCAAAGTTGGATGCCGTAGCGCATCGCTTGTTGGAAGTCGAGACCATAACCCGCGATGAATTTGAGAGCATCTTCCCTGCACCCGTGCCAAAGAACAGCGGCACGCCAGTGCCTCAAGCGGTCATGTAACAAACAATTAGTGATACGGGTGCTCCAGCACCCGTATCAGCTATTAACTCCACTTACCACCATCTACAATGGGTATCTCCGAACTTACTGGTTACCAGGCGGCAATTTCAAGCGCAGCGTTCTATCTCCAGCCCAAAGCAGGCTATCTGAAGGTTGAAGGAACTGATCGTATTGCTTTTTTACAGCGGCAGACTACCAACGACCTGACACAGCTCGCCTTGAAGGGTTGCCTCACCAGCATACTAACCTCCCCCAGTGCGCGCATCCTGGATATGTTTCGCGTTATTGACGAAGGAGATTCCTTAGGAATCATCACCCTCGCAGGACACGCAGAGTCCACGCTTCGCTATCTAAAAAGCCGTATCTTCTTCATGGATAAGGTCAGTGTGGTTGACCTCAGTGTCGAATTCGCCCAAATAGATCTGGAGGGACCGGGCGCAACCAAATGGCTTACTGAGCTAGGCATTGGGATTGCCCCTAAATTGGATGAGATTGTTAGCGTAGATATGGACGGGCTCCCCCTGCGCATCCTGGGACAGCCCGGCTTAAGCGGCCAAGGATATCGCCTTCTCGTACCTGCGGCGGCACAACCATCTTTGGAAAACACTCTCAATGGATTAGGAATCGCACACCTGGAAGAAGAAGCATATCAGGCATTGCGCGTGGAAGCTGGCCTGCCCGCACCTGGAACTGAGCTGACTGAGGACTACACCCCAATGGAGATCGGCTTGGATTGGGCTATCTCCGATAAAAAGGGGTGTTACACTGGTCAGGAAGTAATCGCCCGTCAGATCACATACGATAAGATCACCCAACAACTGGTTGGTCTTCAACTGAGTTCACCTGCCCAACCAGGAGAACGAGTATGGTCAGATGGAAAACCAGCTGGCAAGGTAACCTCCTCCGCGCGCTCACCAAGATTTGGCGAGATTGCCCTTGCTGTACTAAAGAAGCCTTTTCACCTACCCAACACGGAAGTATTCGTCGGAAGCGCGCCTGATTTATCATCCTCAGCAATTGTCTCAGTATTGCCAATAAACTCCAAATAATCCAGTAAAATAGTATTGATGTTTACTGGCAAAATCGCCCTGATCACCGGCTCCGGACGCGGTATTGGGCGCGCCATCGCCCTACACTTAGCCAATTTAGGAGCCGACATCGTCGTCAATTTTTTCCGAAATCGTCGTCCAGCCGAGGAGACGGCCGAAGAAATTCGTGCCCTTGGGCGCCGTTCCCTCGTCGTGAAAGCAAACGTGGGTGCGGTGGATGAAATTAATCGCCTTTTCGACACCATCGAAAAGGAATTCAGCACCCTAGATATCCTTGTCAGCAACGCGGCTTCTGGATACAACCGTCCAGCGATGGAACAAAAACCCAAAGGCTGGGATTGGAGCATGAACATTAACGCTCACGCCTTGCTTTTATCAGCGCAAAGAGCAGTGCCGCTGATGGAGCAACGCGGCGGCGGGTCGATCGTTGCTATCTCGAGTCCCGGCGCTTCGCGTGTACTACCCGATTACATCGTCGTCGGCGCTAGCAAAGCCGCTCTGGAGGCGCTCGTGCGCTACCTTGCAGTGGAGCTTGCGCCAAAAAATATTGTCGTGAACGCAGTCTCCCCCGGCATAGTTTTGACGAATGCCTTAAAGCATTTCGACAATGTAAAAATAGATGAGTCCCTAATCGATAAAGCTACTGAACATATCCCTGCAGGCAGGCTGGTGACATCCCAAGACGTAGCCAATGTGGTCGCCTTCCTATGCAGCCCACAAGCCAGCATGATTCGCGGGCAGACCATCCTGGTGGATGGAGGCCATTCACTACCTTTTCAATCAATAAATTAGGAGCTAGACCATGGAAATTAAGCACTGTATGAAACCACAGGTAGTATCGATTCCTGAGACTGCTACGATTGCAGAGGCCGCGACAATCGTATTGGAAAAGCGGATTGGCACCTTACCTGTGGTTGACCAGGACGGAGTACTGGTTGGTGTTTTACGCTTGAGAGATTTAGTCAAATTGGTCATGCCTGATTTTATCCAATTAGTTGAGGACTTTAAATTTGTACATGACTTTGGCGCAGTCGAAACCCGCTTGCCTTCAACCGCTACTCTGTCGCAATCAGTGCTAGATATTATCCTTGATCCCATATCCGTCGATGAAACGTGTGGGTTATTGAGGGCAGCCGCAATAATGTATCGCCAGAATCTTGCCGATATATTGGTTGTATCGGCAGATGGAAAGTTGGTTGGGATCGCATCCCATGTTGATATCGGGGTAGCCCTGCTCTCAACGTGGAACATATCCCAAGGCGGTATGACATGACCTTACCCATGACCCTCTCAGGAATCATCTTTATCCTGAGCCTTTATTTAATTTTTTCTGAAAAGCTGAACCGTACCATTACTTCCATGGCAGGGGCAGCAGTGATGATCGGGGCGGGTCTAGCATTTAATTTCTATTCGGAAGAACAGGCGGTTGAGGCAATTGATTTCAATACGGTTGGTTTGCTACTAGGAATGATGATCCTGGTTGCGCTCCTGGAACCCACTGGTTTTTTTCAATACCTAGCGATCTGGGCTACTCGTTGGTCGGGTGGCAATCAGATGCGCTTGCTAATAACGCTGGGAACACTCACAACATTGCTCTCCATGGTTTTAGACAATGTCACCACCGTTGTACTCATTGCCCCGGTCACAATCCTGATAAGCGAGATTCTCGGCATCAACGCCACACCTTTATTGATGGCTGAAGCTCTGCTCTCAAATACTGGAGGTGTATCAACCCTGGTTGGTGACCCGCCAAACGTCTTAATCGCGTCGGCTGCAGACTTCTCATTCAATGATTTTCTAACTCATTCGTTACCAGTTGTACTAGTTGCATGGCTGGTTGCATTGGCGCTACTTAGCTACCTGTTCCGGGCAGATCTAGCCAAAAAACCCACCAACATAAAAGCAATTCTTGACCTTAACCCCTCTGAAGCGCTTACCGATCGGGTTACAGTGGGAAAAGTACTCATTGTATTATGCGCGACGATGATTTTGTTCTTTATGGAAGAAATCTTGCACACCAGCCCTTCTTTCATTGCCCTAGCAGCCGCTTCTGTTGCAGTGGTCTGGGTGCAACCTGACATGGCTGAGATGTTTAAGCGAATCGAATGGAGTGTGCTCATTTTTTTCTGTGCATTGTTTATTATGGTGGGCGGGCTAAAATCATCTGGCTTGTTGCACAGCCTGGTTGAAGTGTTGACTTGGGGCAGGACAGTGAATCCGGCAATGTTCGGTGTGCTGCTTATTTGGGTCATCGCTATTCTCTCGGCGTTGGTGGACAATGTACCCATAACCATTGCTCTCATTCCTGTAATTCAGGATCTTGAGCTACAGGGTATAAACGTAACACCACTCTGGTGGGCTTTGGCCTTTGGGGCTGGATTTGGCGGCAATGCTACAATTATCGGCTCCACGGCCAATATAGTCGTCGCCACATTATCAGAGAAAACTCACAATCCCATCACATCTCCACTTTGGAACAAACGCGGTCTTCCAGTGATGATAGCAACCTGTTTTGTTGCCAGCGTGTTATATACACTGGCATTTCCTTTATTCCAGTAGCAGCATAGTACCCAACTAGGTATGGCAATTTCAGTGGCAGGTGACTACCCATATTTATAAGAAATCACAATGGATATAGATCAACAAATCATCCTGATCGAAGAAATTGTCATTGCCCTGCTGTTTGTAGCTGTATTGGTGGGCATTGTTGCCCACCGTTTGCGCGTGCCATACACCGTTGGGCTGGTGCTAATGGGCCTGACGATGACGATATGGGAACAGGTCGATGTTCAGATTGCGCCGAACTTAATTTTGGCTTTGCTGGTGCCTCCCCTGATTTTCGAAGCAGCATTTCATTTAAACATTAACGATCTTCGGCGCAACCTGGCGCCGATACTGGCGCTGGCAATTCCGGGTGTCATTATCACCACGCTTATTGTGGGAGGCATCGTCGCTTGGGGCACAGGCTTGGCACTACCCATCGCCATGGTGTTTGGTGCTCTGGTAGCGGCCACAGACCCGGTATCCGTGGTATCCCTGTTTCGCACCATGGGCGTGCCTAAGCGCCTGCAGGTGCTTCTTGAAGGCGAGAGCCTGTTTAATGACGGAACCGCCATCGTGGTATTTGATCTGGTAGTCGTTCTAGCCGCATCAGAAGCTTCCCACTTCAACCTTGCCTCCAGCGTGGTTGAGTTTGTACGCGTCTCAGGTGGAGGCCTCGTGGTTGGCTTGTTGCTGGGAGCGCTAATCTCGCAAATGATTAGTCGCATAGATGATTACTTAATCGAGACAACCCTCACCAGCGTGCTCGCTTATGGCGCCTATCTGATTGCAGAAATACTTGGAGTGAGCGGTGTGCTGGCAGTCGTTGCAGCCGGTTTGATCAATGGCAACATCGGCCCGCGTGGGATGTCACCGACCACGCGCATCGTGGTATTCAACTTCTGGGAATATGCAGGCTTCTTGGCTAACTCATTCATTTTCTTGCTGATTGGGTTACAAATCCATTTGCCTGTCCTGTACCAGAACTGGCAAATGATCGTTTGGGCCATCGTGGCTATCCTCATCGCCCGAGCCATCGGGGTTTATGGTCTATCCTGGTTCGAGAAAGAGATACCACCCAGGTGGCGTCACGTGCTCTATTGGGGGGGCTTGCGCGGGGCAATTTCATTGGCTCTGGCGCTCAGCCTGCCAGCATCATTGCCGCAAGCCAGCCCTCAGCTACAAGCCATGGCCTTTGGTGTCGTGCTTTTCACCCTTCTCGTCCAAGGCTTCACCATGAAACCTCTTGTAACCCAGCTTAAGTTAACCGAGCGCAGCGAGTCCCAGGATGAATATGAGCGCCGCCATGCTCGTGCAGTTGCTACCCGGCATGCTTATGAGCACTTGAGCCGCCATCACTCCCAGGGATTGCTGTCAGACCATTCTTGGGATATCATCGGACCTCTGCTGCAAGAACATAACCGCACACTGGCAGATTCTGTACAAGAGGTCGTGTCCTCAGATCCACAAGTAGAACAAGAAGAGCTTGATACCGCCCGCCGGGAATATCTGAGTGCACAGCGCAGCGCAATCAACAGCCTACGACGAGATGGCACCATCTCAGACGAGATTTTCAATCAACTCACCGCTGAAATCGACGGGGCGATCACTAATCCATCCGCAGGTTGGCCAGAGTTGCTCAGTGGGAATATTTCTCAGCATACACAAGTCAACCGGTTGATGGCTGTCATCGTACAAGAGCAAGATGTCGAGAATGCACTGAGCACCTTGAACAAATTGGGCATCCCCACCACGCGCCTCCCCAGCACTGGTGGATTTTTTAGGCGCACAAACGCCATCCTATTGATTGGGATAGAAAAGGGTCAAGAGGCGAGCGTGGTCAGGGCTTTACAATTAAGTTGCCGCAAGCGAGTAGAATACATCTCCGCGCCGATTGAAGGCTTCCCGCCCGGCCTGCCAGAGCCAATACCCATAACTGTTGGCGGCGCGACGATATTTGTCTTTGAGGTTGAACGATTTGAAATCTTTTGAATAAGAATACAACCCAACGCGAATGCCGAAATGTCAGGATTCGCTCTGCTTGCGGCTTTCAAGCAACCATAAAACGGCAATCCCCGCCAACAACAACAGCGTGACCGCGATACCCCCTTCTGGTCCAAACGCTCCCCCAGTAAACCAGTCAGGTCCTACCTCTTTTAGGTCGATCAAGGCCTCCAAGCGAACCGGCAGACCACTCACTTCCATGCCAAAAAGGTTACCTTGCACCCAATTCCAGAAACTATGCACTGCAAAAACTCCCCAAAGGCTCCCCTCCCACAAGGTATAGAACGCTGCAAATACCCCAAATAGCATGAGATTAATTAACGCGATTACGCCGAGACTGGCATTGAAAATATGCAGTAGGGCAAACAAGATCGAGGTAACCAGCACCCCAGCTATCACACCAAAGCGGGAGCCAATAATCTGAAGCAGAAACCCACGAAACAGCACCTCTTCGGCCGCGCCTTGAACCACCCAACCCATAAATAGAATAAGCGCCCCCATCGTTGCAACGCTAACTCCAGAGCTATTCCCTTGGAGCTGAATGTAACCGAACATAGCGGGCAAGCCTACCGCAGCTCCGATCATCACGCTGCCCACCAGCGCGCCACGCAGGTATTTACTCAACCATTCCTTTCTCTCCATCCCTATCGTCCACAGTGGACGATGTTCGAAAACGCGCAACCAGCCCCAAACCAAGAGGTAGATCGGCAAAAAGCCCACCAGCATCAGCCCCGTCATCCCAACACTCGAACCCATGATCGCCTGCAAATCGACGTGTGTGGAGCCCGAAATAATGAATACGATCGCAATCGGTATGGCGGCGATTGCAGATGTAATCACTGGACCAAGCAATACATAAATAATTGCCAGGAAAGGATAGAATTTTCCCAGCG
>DATCYX010000467.1:0-3323 GCA_036526235.1 Anaerolineales bacterium
AACCCCAACGCCTACCAGCACTTCTACGCCCACCAACACTCCCACCAGCACCCCCACTAATGCTCCCACCAGCACCCCGACCAACACGTCCACCCCAACCCCAACGACTCAATACGTACCGCCAGATACACCCGCCCCCACGAATCGCAAAATTTACTTGCCACTATTGTTGCGCTGAACAAATAACAGGCAGCCATCAAGGGTTTTCCTATACCCGAGCGTTGGCCAGCAATTATCCAATGGGCTACGCACAGATTTCGGAACGCGGTCAAGCACGCGCGTATAGACTTGTCCTGAGCAAAGCTAAAGCACTACCTTCATTTTCATACCTTTGTAACCTGGCAGCTCCTGGACGAGACGGATGTCGTAGCCTGCTTCCAGCAGGTAAGTGACGTAGTTACAGCAAAAAGTGTTAGAGAGGATAGATTCGGTAAATTTGGGGTGTCGGGCGAGCTGATCGACAGCTTTTGGTGGGCTGGTTTTGTAGATATGGCGACATTCTCGTGGGTTCATTTCGTTGCCCTTTTCTAAAGTGATCTATAATAATCTGCTGGTAAGACATTAATTGACTATATCCGCAGATGCCCTGTTGGGCGGCCTGTACGCCGTAAATAAGTCGCTTGCTTACTCTGGAGAGGTAGATGAGAACAATCTGGCCGTTTATCTTCAACGCCTTGCTTTTCGCAGGCTTCGCGTTTGTGGTGCCCTTCATGGTGCTCTATTATCAAAGCGTGGGATTCACAGGCGCGCAAATCGGCCTGTTGACTGGTATCACCCCTCTCATCACTCTTCTGGGGGCACCCCTCTGGACCACCCTGGCTGATGCGACGCGGCGACACAGGCTTATTATGAGCCTCGTCATACTGGCTGGGGCTGTCACCATTTTTACATTCCCCCTCCTCAATACATTTTTATCAATCTTGATGGTGGCCATTCTATTCAATGCATTCTTCGCACCCCTTACATCCTTCGTGGACAGTGCCACCATGTTCATGTTGGGAGACAAGAAAGAACAGTATGGCCGTGTCCGCCTGGGTGGGACGTTCGGCTTCGGGATAGCAGCCCCACTTGCTGGGGTTCTCGTCCAAACGTACGGCTTGAAGATGGCGTTCTGGGGCTGTGCGATCCTGTTGCTGATGGCGCTTATCGTCAGTCAGAAATTAGCCCACAATCCGCAGAAAGCAAGTGGTACGACCGGGCAAGGTGTGCGCACGCTGGTGACAAACCCCCGTTGGCTACTGTTCCTGGCGGTGGCCTTTGCAGGCGGTCTGGGAATTGCCGGCACGAACACCTATCTCTTCCCTTACTTAAAGGAGTTGGGAGCGAGTGAATCGATAATGGGGCTCGCGCTCACGCTTGGAACAATCTTTGAGATCCCAGTGCTCTTTTTTGGATATCGACTTCTCCATCGCTTCAAGCCCTATGGACTGTACATGCTGGCAATGGTTCTTACAGGCCTGCGTCTACTGGCGTTTGCTGCCTCTGGTACGCCAAATCTCGTCCTATTTATCCAACTGCTTAACGGCCTGACTTTTCCGGCCATGTGGATGGCGGGCGTGGCCTATGCCGATGAACACGCTCCTGCCGGTCTTAGTACTGCTGCACAAGGGATGTTCGGCGCGATGGTCTTTGGATTTGGCACAGCGGTCGGTGGTTTTATCGGCGGTCCGCTATTGGATAACGTGGGTGGGCGCGGTCTTTACCTTGTCTTTGGAGGCATTGTGCTGGTCATAGTGGCAATTGCAGCGCTGGTGCAATGGCTTTTGCCCGCGGAGCCGAAGAAATCACCGACTGTCGCGATGAACTGAGCCAGGCGGGGAGAAATAATCATAGCGGCCTGACGCGCACCCAGCAGCCGCGATGAAACTCAAACTCGTTGAATTGTGAGAAATATTTTTTGGTCTCTACTAGGCCATGCTATAATATCTAATAAATTAGATGATATAACTCCATTATACGAGATGATTCAATAAAGGATGTGTCATGATAGGAATGCAAAACCATTCACGCACTGCTCTACCCGAAAGATCTGTACTGATCGCCTTTTTTCTTTTTATTCTTGTCGGTGGTGGCGCGTCTGTGGCGATTCGCATTACCTACGCGGAACTTGCACCTTTCTGGGCGGCTGCATCTCGTTTTACCCTGGCAGCCCTTATATTATGGGGAATCGTTTTCTACAAGCGAATCCCCATACCCAAAGGGCGTGCCTTGGTGGGCGCGCTGCTATTCGGAACTCTCACTGTTGGGTTGGCTTTCCTGCTGATCGGCTGGGGACTCGTGGCTACACCGGCTAGCCGCTACCAGATTCTGATGGCGACTGTGCCGCTTCTGACCGTATTCCTTTCGTCCCTGCATGGCATCGAAGCCATTAGCGGGCGCGGGATTTTTGGCTCGCTGCTAGCCGTGGGTGGCATTGCCTTTACCGCGGGTGGGTCTTCAGCCTCGCAAGTGTCGATGCCTCACATAGCTGCGATTCTCCTGGCTGCTGTTTTCATCGCCGAAGGCGGGGTCATGATCAAGAAATTCCCGCCAAACCCGCCAGTCATGACAAACGCCATTGGCATGACCATCGGTGGCTTGATCCTAGGGGTCGCCTCGCTGGTCAGTGGCGAGAAATGGACCATACCGACCCAAACAACCACTTGGATCGCTTTCATCTATCTCGTTATCTTCGTAACGATTGTGTCATTCCTCCTGTATATGTTCGTATTGCGCAAGTGGTCGGCCTCGGGGACATCCTACGGATTTGTGTTGGTGCCGCTCGTCACCATCGTCGTGGCTTCAACCTTGGCCGGGGAGGAAATCACAACCAACTTCCTGGTTGGCGCAGGGCTTGTGCTGGCTGGAGCACTCGTTGGCGCCCTGCTGCCTTCAAAGACAAAGCCGGCAATTGTAAACGAATGCAAGGACCGTTCTGGGCAGGTATTACCGCGCTGCGTTTGAGGCCCAATAAGCAAAAGACTCTGCCTATGCCACTATCTTCCTCAGCGCCTCCCCAAACCTATGCACCTCCTCCACCGTATTGTAGTGCACCGGCCCAACGCGCACCATACCGCCGCTCTCCTCTAATCCCAACCGCTCGGTAACTGCCAGGGCGTAGTAGTTGCCATCCCATACGTAGATACACTCTTTATCTAACGCTTCTGCCAACAGGCGCGGGTGCTTGCCCTGCAGATTGAAGGCATAGGTCGGCACGCGCTCCTCCAGGCGGCGCACATCCTTGATCCCGTAGATTGTCACGCCAGGTGTCTCTTCCAGCACATCCAGCAGGGCGCGGGAGAGCTCATACTCATAAGCGCGGATAGCTGCCATGGCTTGCTTGA
>DATCYX010000468.1:0-2667 GCA_036526235.1 Anaerolineales bacterium
GTGAGCGTGAGACAGCACAGGAATCCCATATAAAAATCAAGCCTCAGTGAAAATACCTGTTTCGACCTCCCCAAGAGCGCGCCTCAAATCGTCTGTCCGTAGGATCACTGTTGTATAGCGTACCCCCGAACCGATGGATACTTCATCTGGCTGGAATACGCTTTCATCCGCCAGTATGCGCATCGGTCTGGACAACCCAAATGGCGATACCGCCCCGATGGGGTAGTTGGTCTGCGACAATATTTCTTCCGGCTTAGCCATGCTCATGCGCGAAACGCCAAGATATTCCCGTAAAGCAGGCCATGAGATTTGTTGCGCACCTGCCACCAAGACCATGACAAACTTGGAATCGCTCAAGCGAAATACGATACTCCGCACCACCTGCTCTGGAGCCTGGTTTCGCTCCTGGGCTGCCTGCTCGAGTGATTTGATCGGCCCGGGATGGGTAAATACGCGATAAGGGACCTGTATCGAATCAAGGTATCGCGTGACGGGTGTTGAAAGATGGACTGAAGGATCCATAACTACCTGTCAAAATTGATCATTAGAGCTCGTCTAAAAAATGGTTGGGGCGGATTGCCTTTCGCATTGTCTTCAAAAGCAACCAATCAGATCGCGGCGCAATTTTTCATCAGCTTCAATTTGAGCCATGACCTGTCTCCAAGATTGTGCAAATCCTGTGTATAAAGGTGCATAGTGAGAAGCGTGATCTTCAGCCTGCTTGACGATCGTCTGTCCATCTCCATAGCGGGCAACCAATTCCACAGTCGCTTCAGCCTCCAGGGCAGAAAGAGCCTGCTCCCTCAATTGATCACCCAACAGGGCACCGGGGTATGGCTCAAGCCAATCCGGTTGGTGAAAACCGTGAAGGCGTAACTTTTCGCGTTCATAGATGAAACGAAAGACATCCTCGCGCATGCGCTGGTATGGAGGCGTATCATAATGGTGGGGCGGCAGATGCAGGATGGTCAGATTAGGATCGAACCACCAGCTTATGCCATCCAAGCGAGCATTGATAAGATAGTCTATGTCTTCGCCTCGTGTAATGCCTGGGTCGAATGGCACTCGGGTGAATAAATCCCTATGGAAGACCATGTTTCCGCCCAGCGCCATCGGACTTGGCACGATTTCACCCTGAGCCCTGGTCAGCAATCGCATTGCCTTGTTGATATACAGCCCCTTATCTCGCACAGGGTTGCCAGTCGCGGGACGCTCGGGAAGCAAGACGCTTCCATCGGGATGCAGATATGGACCCGCCAGGCCAAGCACCCGCTGTCCATGGACCTCATTGCCAATGTCTGTGAGCGCCTGATCCAAGTAATTTGGCTTAATACTCTCATCGTCATCCAGGGCAATAATGACCTCGGCGCCCACGATATGCGGGACGAGCAATTGGAGATTGCGGATGCCGCTATAACTCCCCAGATGGAGCCCGTCTGTTGACAAGCTAGCCGAATCTAGGACAGCCTTCAAGCGCGCCCAGGTGGGTGCATCGCACACATAGAGATCCAGACGGTCTTCATATGGCTGCAATAAGGTGCGCATATGATCGGCAGCATCTTGACCCAATCCAGGGTGAGATACACCAGTCAGGATCAGGACGCGAAAGTCTTGCATCCTCTGCTCGCATAGGTCATCTAGCAAGCGGGGCAATGTACTCTCACCGTCTAGGGGTGTGGGATGGTCGTAGGAGGCTGTCTCCGGGCGATGGCTCGCGCTTTGCGGCCATGTCCAGTAGGTAGGGATAATAACACTGACATTCTTCATAATCGAGTTCCGTACACCCTTTTATACCCAAGTTTCCCAGTAATTGCAACTTTTTTGGCTCACAGAGGACCAGCGAGTTCAACACGAACCGCAGATTCACCCGTGACGACTTGTGTGGCTAGGGAATACGCTAAACCCCAATAGCTAGGGAGATTCCCAACAGGGCGTCCAGCCCTGAAGTATTCCCCCACCCAGCCAGGAGATCAGAGCAGGCGGATGCATGTGCATTACCGCTCAGGATGCCATCCAGCGCCAGCAGCAGGCGCTCATTTGCCTGACCCCGCAAGGCACAATCGATCATGTTGGCTGACAGCGTCGTAGTCTTTCGGTACGCCTGCGGCAGGATCATTTGACCGAGGGCACCAATGTCCAGATCAGGAGCGAGCTCATGCCCCCAGCGTGCCATCGCTAGCAAAAAGCCGATCGCTACATCATCCCCCGAGGGGGTCAGACCACTACCCATCCCCAGCAAAGCCACCAGGCTATGCGCTATCTCAGTTGCTTGGCGACGATGGAGCGAACGCTTCACATCATCCAGGAGCGGTAAGAGCGAATTATCTTGGAATTCCGCTCTATCAACCCATCCCAAAAGAAGTGGCAATAACTCACTGAGCTGGCTGGTCTGTTTTATGCCAAGCAACTGGCGGGCGACCAGCGCACATTGCGTCTTGCGTTGCTCAGGTGGCAGAATGCCATGCGGGGGGGGAGGCGATTCCCAGGTCACCGCCTGCCCGGTATTTATCAGCAAGCCTGCATCTGGAATAGAGATACTGCCTGCAGCTATTCTGGCTGATTGCTTGGTCTGCAGCAATCTAAAAGGGTCTGTATCACTACGATAGTTGAGAGTCAGTGGTCCTCGATAAGCCTCAGGCGATAGGAAAACCACCCATCCTGAATTTA
>DATCYX010000469.1:0-2125 GCA_036526235.1 Anaerolineales bacterium
GGAACTAGGCGAGCGAGAAAAGCTGATGGGCGTCAATGCGCTGCCATTGTACCGGCTTAGCCTGAACCAAGTGCGCATCCCGCTCGAAAATCGCCTGGGTGGCCCGCAAGGGCACGATTTCGCACCTATCCTGTCAGCCTCGCGAGTAGCCTTGGCGGCGATGGCGGTGGGCTTGTCTCGGGCTGCCCTGGAATATGCTTGCGATTATGCCAAGGATCGCGATGTGTTTGGCGTGAAGGTGGCGCAGAAGCAGGTAATTGCGTTCATGATCGCCGAGATGGCAACGGAGGTCGAAGCGATCAAACTGTTGAACTGGGAGGCCGCCTGGATGCTGGATACCAACAAAGAAGAGGCTGCCAAGAACGCTTACCTTGCTCATACCGGCGCCATTGATATGGCGATGATGGTTACCGACCGTGCCGTTCAAATTCTGGGTGGGCACGGCTACATCCGAGAGCACCCGGTGGAGTTGTGGATGCGCAATGGGCGTGGTATTGCCATGCTCACCGGATTGGCGATAGTGTAGGGGCTGGATAGATTACGGAGGTTGAAAATGATCGATTTCGAAACACCGAAACCCATTGCACAACAGAGTGTTGCATTGAAAACTGTTGCAGAAAACATGATGCGCCCGGTATCGCGCTATTTCGACGAGCACGAACATGAGATTCCCTGGGATTACATCAACTTCATGCATATGGCTATGCGCGCTACGGGCGCGGGCTCGCTGACGCCGCGCGAGAGGAAGAAAAATGGTGACGAGCCGAAGAAGGATCGCCCACCTATTGGCTACCAGTCGTTGGCGCATTTGCTAGAGATTTTGGCCTGGGGAGATGTCGGCATATACTTGGTGACGCCAGGGGGAGGCCTGGGTGCAGCCGCTGTGGAGGCGACCGGGACTCCAGAGCAAAAAGAGAAATTTTTAGCTCGCTTCAAGGAGGAGCGTCCGACTTTCGCAGCCATGGCGATGACAGAGCCACAGGCTGGCTCGGATACTTCTGCCATCCGCAGTACTGCCGTGCTGGACAAATCTACTAACGAGTGGGTGCTCAACGGGGAAAAAATCTTTGTCACCGCTGGGCACAAGTCGTTGTGCGAGAGCAATGGCTTCGTTGTGATTTGGGCAACCATCGATCCCAAGGCTGGGCGAGCCGGAATGCGCCCCTTTGTGGTGGAGGCGAGCGCACCTGGGGTTCAGGTAACCAAGCTGGAACACAAAATGGGCATCCGAGCCAGCGATACAGCCTCGATTGTGATGCAGGATTGCCGCGTGCCTTTCGAGAACATCCTTGGTAGCCCGGAGGTGGAGGTGGAAACCACCAAAGGCTTTAAAGGCGCTATGGCGACTTTTGACGCCACTCGCCCCTTAGTGGCGGCGACAGGGGTTGGGGTTGGACGTGCGACGCTAGAATTGCTAAAGGAGTTGCTCGCCCAGCAGGGTGTGACCATTCGCTATGGACTGCCCCGGCAGAAGCTGACCAGCATCGAGCGCGATGTGATCGATATGGAGGTCATGCTGCGCTCCGCCTGGTTGTTGGTGATTAAGGCGGTCTGGATGGCTGATAATCGCAAACATAATCCTCTAGAAGCCTCCATGAGCAAGCTGCGCGCGGGTGATGTGGTCAATAAAATCACCCAGAAGGCAGTAGAGATCATGGGACCACTGGGATATAGCCGGGATTACCTGCTGGAGAAGTGGTTCCGCGATGCCAAGATTACAGATATCTACGAGGGCACCGGGCAGATCAACCGCTTGATCGTAGCCCGCAATGTATTGGATTACAGTGGCAGACAATTGCGCTAAATGCTAGTGCTCAGGTCGGGTAACTGCATGCTCTTACCCGGCAAACAGCACCCTAAAATTCAAATATTGCTTATTGGTATTGGTACAAGATGAATGACCATCGGACAAAGCACCTTAACATCCTAGTTTTGTTGTTGTCTGCCGTGTTAATCGCGGGATGCTCGGCGCCTGAAAGGACGCCCGAATTCACGCCGGTAGCAACGGTCACTCAGGTCGTGCTGCCAACGCCTAACATCATAACGATAACGGCTACACCTACTTCGACGGTAACACCAGAGCCGACGATCACGGCGACGTCTACCAGCTCCTCTACGCCTGACC
>DATCYX010000470.1:0-3258 GCA_036526235.1 Anaerolineales bacterium
TGCCCACAGGTCTTCGATAGAGCCGCCGCCGCGCGCCAGGATGATCACATCGGGATGTGCCAGGCGGTTGAGCTCATGCAGTGCCTTCACAATGCCCCCTGGTGCTTCAACACCCTGGACCGGCGTAGGAGCCAGGATGACAACCGGCAGGGGATAGCGGCGCCGTATGGTATTCAGAATATCCCGGAATGCCGCACCGCTCGGCGAGGTGACTATCCCGATACGCTGTGGCCACTTAGGCAAGGGGCGCTTGCGTTCCAGATCAAACAGGCCCTCGGATTCCAGGCGAGCCTTCAAGCGTAAGAACTCCTGATAAAGAGCCCCTTCTCCAGCCGGGCGGATGGCATCGGCATATAGCTGGTAGACACCGCCCGCTTCATAGATATCGATAGCTCCGTGAACCTCGACGGCATCACCATCGCGGGGTAGGACAGGCTGGCGCATGGCTGCATTGCGCCACATGACACAGCGCAGCGAGGCAGACGCATCCTTGAGTGTGAAATAGATATGCCCAGATGAAGGGCGCGAGAAATTGGATACCTCCCCCATCACCCAAACATCGGCTAGAACGTCATCGCTTATTAGCAGATCACGCAGATAACGCGTCAGGTCGGTGACGCTCCAAGAAGGAGGCTGGAATAGAGGTAGTTGAGACATAACGATTGCTGATTGCTGCAAGAGGATACACGCCTTTAAGGAAGATGTCAACAAAGCTGTTTCAGCTTAAGGACACCCAGGCTTTGTCAATAGGTATAAGATTCACGTCAGGCAATAATGACAAGATCGTTAACGTTTCAACGTTGCATACGGCGAAAGAAGTAAAAAGCGAATATGTAAAAGATACCAGCGAAGACGACCAGCAGCGAGTATCCAAAAGAAAGAGATAGATACTCAGTGGCACCACCTACCATCGTGCCAAGGAGATTGGCTCCAAAAGCAATATTGGCCTGTTGGGTATCCCGGAAGGTTGTACTATAAACCAAGTTAGCAAAAAAGATCGGGGAAAATAGAAACATTGTTACCAATACATAACGGGCAATAAGATTATCAACCAGAAAGGTTTTCAAAGGGACAACAAAATTTAGTATCAACGCTAAAAACAATAACACATAAAAAACCCAAATCTTGGAAAACCGATAACGGGCAGCAAGTGCATTGGCGATCAACACAACCAATAAAATCGCAAAAAACACCAGAGCATTTACTACCCAAGTCGCTCCAAAAAGGAGAAGGAAGTTCACAATACTTTTTGTTTCCAGCAGTGTAAATGCCGCCCCCATAAAGAAAAAAGGCATTCCCAATTTATTGATCGCCTTTTTAGGAGAAACCAACAAAATATAAATCGCTGAAACGGCTAAAATGATTAGCAAAGAAATGCTATAGTAAACTGGCAGGCTTGGCTCTCTTAGATATAGGAATGGCCAATTATCTGTTGCTGGAACCAGATCATTCCGCGATGCTAGTTGAATAGCCAAGGAAGAATCCACCAACTCCCTCGCTTTTGGACCTGCAAAAATTGTGGCAAATACCCCAGGATTATTTGGCGAGTTATCGAAATAATAATACACTGGACTGCCAAAGACTTCATCCAACATATGGGTTATCTTATTTATCAACCACTCTGAACGATAATAGTTGTATAGCACAAATAACCCATCTGGTTTGAGATGTTCTTTGACGCTCTGAAATGCTTCAAGCGTGAACAAGTAGCTCTCCAGCCGAATATTGCTAGTATTTGCAGCAAGTATTAGTGAGTCGGGCAAAGCATATATGATCAAATCGTAATAAGTGTCCGATTTTTCTAGGAAGCTGCGTGCGTCATCAACATAAAGCGTGACCCTCGGGTCACGATAAGGATTTTCTGGATGATAAGTTCCACCTAATTTTGCAATTAGAGGATCGATCTCCACTGCATCCACTTGTTCCACCTGATTCTTCAAAGCGAATGAAACATCATTCCCTCCCCCGGCCCCAACAATCAAAATCTTTTCGTACTGCTGGTGCTCAGCAAAAGCATCGTATGGAAGGTTATAGAAGGGGAGATTTTTGCTGACTAGTGCAAATTCTTGATGGGCTACACCATTAGCGAACAGAACACGTTTTTCAATTTCCTTATTAACGATGGGATATCTTACTCGCTGATACCCTTCGTTGCTTAATTCCAGCATGTTCACCCGATAATAGGGCGACCATAAATTGGCAAAGGCATAATCACTTGAAGCGATTACGATCACCAGACCAATCTGCAAGAGCACGTTTCTTTTGAAAAAACGATCACGCGGCAACAATATCACAAGAATGGTAACTGATATAAAAAACCAAGTCCAAGAAGGAAGCGAAAAATAACCTAATACCATGAAGCACAAAATTCCCGCCAAACTCCCCAGGATATTTATGTTATAAGCCCTGAGTGGAGCAAATTCATTCAACAAGAAACCTAGCTCTTGAGAGAGCATAGTAAATATGCCAGTTATACTGATAAAAACGAGAGGCAAAAGTATATAAGCTGGTAATTGTAGCCAAGCTAAATTGTTTGTAAAGTAGATAAAGTTTTGGCTGCTTGGTGTAACTTGGGGTTGAATGAATAAGATCAAGGGGAAAAACGAAAATAACAAAACTGGCAAGTAATTAATCAGCCTCACCTGGTAATTAGCTAACAATACACCTGCACCAATCCCTAGCAAACAACCTAGCAGTACAAAGTTCGTGAAATACCCCAGGTAAAGAACATAGGAGGATAACCAACGGATACAGACGAGTTCAAAGAATAATACTAAAAAGCTCAGCAGAAACAAACGTGCGGCGCTGTTTGTTATGGAGATTCTACGCATCCTGCCCTTCCTCATGGAATCTAAAATATGCTTGCCATTATACGATTAAGGTAATACCTTCACAAGCGATCTATTGATCCGGGATATCAAACTTCCTGAAATTCGCTTAATTTGCTACAATAGCCTTGAACTATCACGATAGGTGAAAAGCTACCTTCATGAAACATCTCTGGTCTCCCTGGCGAATGTCGTACATCCAAAACTACAACCGGAAAAATGAGTGCGCTTTCTGCATCGAATTGTCACGGCCCGACGGCCCGGAGAACTTAATTATCTACCGGGGGCTGCGAGCTTTTATCATTTTAAACCGTTTCCCATACAACAGCGGCCACCTGATGGTGGTCTCTAACGAGCATAAATCCACGTTGGACGAGCTGGATGCCGAAACGCGTGCCGAGATCATGGAGCTGTCCAATCTGGCGACCAG